>NZ_JBSSFA010000007.1:0-248828 GCF_054062215.1 Bacillus sp. TE9106W | reverse complement strand
TACAAGCACGTGTTGTTTTCATCCTTTTCCCCCTTTTCATCACCTGAAAATATTATAGGTTGAATTCTGTAAAATATAAAACCTGTAATTGTAAAATTTTATAGTTTTTTATAGATTCTTATTTACTGTTATTTCCTCCTAATAAAAATGAGTTTAATATTCCAGGTAATGTTTACCCTCTATTTTCTTAATTTTTTTGTAAGTAAAAATAAGTTTGGAGCAAAAAATATTTTATCAATTCCTATCTGATGGAAACCTCAAACTGTATTGTCTATACCATTCGAATGAATTTTCTGTCAAAAACAATATGACGAGTTAGTTAATTCAGTCATATCATGCAACTAATTTTACCGTATCGACATATGAGTATTATATATAATTTTAATAAATATGTTTAGCTAAAATGTTTGAACTACTCTCATTTTCACTTCATTTAATTAGGAGATCTTGCGGTTAAAACCCGTATTACTTCATACTATAAAAGATTAATCGTTAATAATGAATGAGGACTGGAATTTGATTGTAAATCAGAAGCTGAAATATAAATTTATTTGCTTTTTACCGTTTTGATTTTGTAAATAATTTATAAAGGGGGTTTAAAAAACTAGAAACTTATAGTATCATTAGTTTTCGGACCGAACCGTCCGGTCTTTAATTTATATAAGTATATTTAGAAGGAGAACGTTATGCAGAAAGAAAATTCAAAGATTCTAGGTAATTTCATTATGGAGGTAATAAAGTGAACTTTATTAAAATGAATACAAAAGAACTTATTATGCTAATAGTTTATACAATGTTTGCATTACTTCAAATTGGCTTGTTCATATTATTTGGCATATCACTTTTAACTAATAGCAATTTAGTTGAATCAGAATTTGTTCTTAGTGCCATCGGTTTGACTGTACCTGCTATTGTAGGAATAATTTTCTTTAGGAAAGAAATTATTGAAAGTTTTACTTATTTTAAAGAGAAGACAATTTTGAAAATAGTAAGTATTCCTATGGTGGTTTTATTTACGGTAATTGTGGAGCAGATTGTTATGCGTTTTCTAGCAACTGGTCAGCCAGAGAACCAAGAACAGCTCCTTGAAACGGGCGCGGAGATACCTCTTATATTTACATTGCTTGTATTTGGTATTCTAGGTCCAATACTTGAAGAAATTATATTTCGTCATATAATATTAAATCGTTTTTCAAATTATATTGGTACTGCTATTGCATCTATCATCTCAATTATAATTTTTACACTTTTCCATACGGGCCAGCTTTCGGATATTGCTATTTATCTACCTGGTGCAGTGATACTTACTGCGGCTTATCTTATTTCTAACAGATCCCTTGCATATGTTATAGCGATACATATGTTAAATAATTGCGTTACTTTCATTCTAAACTAGACTTGTTTCTGTTGCAGAGTTGAAAGAATAAAAAAAGATGTTGATAAATCATTGTACGTCAAAAAAACACAGTTTGGTTGTAAACTGTGGTTTTTTTATATAGAGGCCCAACACATCGCTATTACACTTAACATAATATGTCCATATTGTTTTTAAGTACTTTTTTATAATAAAACTTAATCAATTTCAATATATGTTATGTATAACAGATATTTATCTAAAATAAGGGGGAATATCATGACTGAAATAAACGAATCTTCAGGAAGCGATTTACAAAAAGATGTGAAGTTTTCTATTATAATCCCTGCACATAATGAAGAAAAGTACATTAGAAAATGTTTGGATTCAATTGCAAAAGCATCAGAGGCATATAAAGAGCAGACGGAAGTTATAGTTGTTTTAAATCGTTGCACAGATAAAACAGAGGAAATAGCAAAATCTTATAATTGTATTACATTAAAAAATGACGATAAAAACTTATCAAAAATCCGAAATGCAGGGGCAGAAATAGCTAGTGGAGAAATAATCGTTACTATAGACGCTGATACTATAATGACAGAGTCCGTATTGTCTAATGTAGATAAATATTTATCTTCAGGTAAATATATTGGTGGTGGGGTGAATGGGAAGTTCGAAAGAATGTCTTTTGGAATATTCTTTTCTGCAATGCTAATTATAATTCCCTTACTTTTTAAGTACGGAGCTGTATCTGTAGGGATTTTTTGGTGTTATAGAAAAGATTTTATGGCAATTAACGGATTTAATGAAAACATGCTTATGGCAGAAGATGCAGATTTCGCGAAACGGTTAAAAGAATGGGGAAAACGAAATAATAAGAAATTCGGTACCATTAAAAATGGAATGATAACTTCATGCAGAAGATTTGATACATATGGAGACTGGGCCTTACTTAAAAATCCAAAAGTAATATTAGCTTATCTAAAAGGAAATGATCAAAAGTATGCAGATAAGACATATTATGATAATCAAGAAAGATAACGATGGAGAAAAGCGGCAGGAAATAGTGAGAACAGCAGATTTTCTTATACATAATGAGAGCCTAACTTAATTTAATAGATATGATAAGAAAACCATCAATTTGATTAGTCCTTTTTCAAATCAATGGTTTTTATTTTTGAAATAAATATCTGTTTTTTTATAAAAATATTTTTTGACCCCCATAAAACTTTGTATTCCTCCGAATATGTATAGTGAAGAAAATAAATAGAAGAAAACTGATTATGAAAGAATACTGACGTGTTAATAAAATTACTAGATTAAGTGGGGCATCCGAAATAAAAGGGTGAAATTACCAATGATATAGAGAAGAGTTATTCAAGGATTGCAGATAAAATAGAAACAGAGCAAGCAAAACAAGCGGAAGAAAATAAGAAAGTAGAGTAAAATGTAAGCCTAACTGTAAGAACGATAGAAAAGTTGGCTTTGAAAATATGAACAACAAGAAGACAAGCCTAAAGAAAATGTGGTTGAATGGTCACTTGTTTAGTGACCATTTTTCTATTTCAAGCAGAAGGAGGGAGAGAGATTACCCGTGTTGAGTTTAGTAATGAAGATCTTAAGAAAACCGAAAATAGAAGATATCGTATGTAACATACAAAATAACGAAGAAGATAAAGAAGCTTTTATCGTACAGTATCAGCCGTTTATTAGAAAATCAATCTCGTCTGTCTGCCGCCGATATATTACAGAACAGGATGATGAATATAGTATTGGATTGTTTGCGTTTAACGAAGCAATTGAACAGTATTCATATAAAAAAGGGAAATCTTTTCTAGCGTTTGCTGATCTTCTTATAAAAAGAGATGTAATTGACTATATACGCAAGGAGTCTAAGCATAACCTTGTCTTTTTAAAAGAAGATAAGCAAGAGGAAATGTTAGAAATGCAAGTATCGCTTACGGAGTATATGAAGGAAATAGAAAATGGTAACCGTAAGGAAGAAATTCTCCATTTTCAAAGTGTGTTAGCTGAGTTTAAAATCACATTTTCAGAGCTTGCTAAAGAATCTCCTAAGCATCGTGATACGCGTGAGCACTTAATAGAAATTGTAAAGATTATTATAAAAGAAGAGGAAATGATGGAGGAGCTGTTCCGGAAGAAAAAGTTACCGCTTAAACATATTGAACCGCGTGTTAGGGTAAGTCGTAAAACGTTGGAGCGGCATAGAAAATATATCATTGCAATGTGTATTATCTTCGCAAACAACTATACATACATTCTTGATTATATAAGGGGAGGGAAGCATGATGAATAAAGGAATTGTGATGGATATAAAAAAACATAGCGTAGTTGTTTTAACGCCAAATGGAGAGTTTATTACGTGTAAAAGAAAAGGGGATTCTTGCATGATTGGAGAGGAAATTTCATTTGATGAGCAAGAACAAAAAGCATCGCGTTTTTCAATCCCTTATTTCTTAAAGCCGGCATCATTACTTGTTGCTTGTTTTCTATGTGCGCTGTTATTTTTCTACAACCAACCGGAAGAAAAAGTATTCGCTTACGTCTCAGTTGATATAAATCCAAGTTTAGAAGTGAGCGTAACGAAGGATCTTCGCGTTATAGATTTACAAGCTTGTAATGATGATGGAAGGCGTATTTTAAAAGAATTGAAGCAATGGGAAAATAAACAATTGCAAGAAGTAATACGTACAATTATAAAGCAGAGTCAAGAGGATAAGTATTTAACGAATGATAAGCAAGTTATGCTAACCGCTGTTGCAAAGGAAAAGTTGCTAGAACCAAAGTTGGAAAAGGCAATGAAAGAATTAAAGAAAGAATATGAGTTAAAACATATTACAGTCGAATATCAAAATAGCACGATGCAAGTACGAGAGAATGCTAGGAAAGCAGGAGTTGGCACAGGTGTCTATATAAAGCAAGAGGAAGAGAAGAAAAAAGCGCTTATTCAACCTGCCACGCCGTCTAATGAGGTGAAAAACCAAGAAGAGGTGCAATCGAAGCCGGAGTCATCTCCTGATGCATCACCAAATTTGTCTCCTGTAAAAGGAAAAGAATATGAGAAGCCAGAGCATAAAGAACAAAAGAAAATAGAGGAACAGCCAACGAAGCAAATAAAAGAAAACAATGGTAGAGGATCTCAGCAAGAAAATAGAGGGAATCAGCAGGAGAATAACGGTAGGGGATCCCAACAAGGAAATAATGGGAATCAGCAAGGAAACAACGGTCGAGAATCCCAACAAGGGAATAATGGAAATCAGCAAGGAAACAACGGAAGAGGATCGCAAGGGAATAATGGGCACCAGCAAGAGAACAATGGAAGAGGATCGCAAGGGAATAATGGGAATCAGCAAGGAAATAACGGAAGAGGGTCCCAAGGAAATAATGGGAATCAGCAAGGAAACAACGGAAGAGGATCGCAAGGAAATAATGGGAATCAACAAGGTGACAATGGTAGGGAATCTCAACAAGGAAATAATGGGAATCAGCAAGGGGACAATGGAAGAGGGTCCCAAAAAGAAAATGTTGGAAACAAGCAAGGAAACAATGGTAGGGGGTCTCAACAAGAAAATAGAGGCCACCAGCAAGGGAATGAAAAGAAGAATCAATAGAAATATAGAAGTGGGAGATTCATTTTAAAGTGAAAAGGAGTTATCTCACTATTGCGGGCAGTAAAACTCCCACCTCAAAATTTGGCTAGGGAAAAGAAGTTAGGTGGGAGTTGGGCTGCTGAAAGTTGCACTTTATTATTCTATAGTTCTATTAAGAAGGAGTACGTGAAAAATATAATGGAGAAAAACATTCAACAAGAGAAAGATAAAGTAAAACCTGTTTTTTATGATCCGAAAGGAAGAAGAAACATAGCTTTTATTTCGTTTCTATGTATTTCAATAGTGAGCGTAAGTATTGTATTTTATTTTTTCTTTCAAAGTATTTTTTCAACACCAGAAATTCCAAATATGAATACCGCTGTACAACAAGATAATAAACTTGTACCAATTAATCAAAAACTTAGTGATCAGCAGTTAAAGAAGGAAGAGTTTAAACCAAATACCGAAACGAAGGATAATAAAAATTTGGTGAATTCGCCGAAGGATAGTAAACAACGTAAAGAAGTGTATGGTTTTTATGTAAACTGGGATGAAAATAGTACCGCTTCTTTAAAAGAAAATATTGATTCATTAACCACGCTAGTACCAGAGTGGTATCATTTAAAAGCAGATTTAACGATTAGAAGTGAGATAAAACCTGAGATAGTAAAGTTAGCAGAAAAAAATGAAGTGAAAATTATGCCTTTACTAACTAATTATACTGAGGAAGCTTCTGGTCCTGATAGTGGGCTAATTCATAAGTTGCTGAATTCCTCAAATGATATAAAGACAAAGTTTATAAATGATTTAGTAAAGCAAGTTGAAAAGAATCGATTTGCGGGTATTAATATTGACTTTGAGGCCGTACCTGAAAGTGATAGAGAAAACTTAACAAATTTTATGAAAGAACTTACTACGGTCTTTCATAAACATGATTTGCTCGTTACACAAGATGTTCCAGCTAATGATAAGGCTTTTGATTATAGTGCGTTAGCAAAAATAATAGATCGAATGATTGTAATGATGTACGATGAGCACTATGGAGCGGGAGAGCCAGGACCAATTGCTTCAAATAAATGGTTTCAACACACATTAAAAGAACTGAATATTCCGTCTAATAAACTTATAGTTGCTTTCGGTAACTATGGATATGATTGGAAAGTAAATAGTAAGGAACCGGCGAAATCTTTAACTTTTTCAGAAGTTATGGCAATGGCTCATAATTCAGATATAAATATTCAATGGGATAAGATGAGTGGAAATCCTTATTTTAGATATAAAACAGGAGATAAAGAACATACTGCTTGGTTCTTAGACGGTGTTACTCTCTATAATCAAGTGAAAATCGCAATGGACAACAATGCAAAGGGGTTTGCGTTATGGAGATTAGGAGCAGAAGATCCTACAATATGGAAAGTTTTAAAAAATCCGATTGAGACACAAAAAAATCCTGATGTATTACATAAAATCACTAGTTTAGATGAAGTGAATTATTCTGGACAAGGTGAAATTTTACAGATTGAGAATGAAAAGCAAAATGGATTGAGAGATTTTAAAGTAGGTAAAGATGGTTATCTTACAGATGAAGTATATCAATCCTTACCATCTGCATACGAAGTGCAACGATATGGAAAACCGAAAGGGAAACAAGTAGTATTAACATTTGATGATGGACCAGACCCGAAATATACGCCAGAAATTTTAGATATATTAAAAGAGAATAAAATAAAAGCTGCTTTTTTTGTCCTTGGTGAAAACGCGCAACTAAATCCTAGTATTGTAAAAAGAATATACGGTGAAGGGCATGAAATTGGCAATCATACTTTCAAGCATCCTAACGTAGCTGATACGTCTTTACTACGAACAAAAGTAGAACTTAATACGACGCAACGCCTGATCCAGGAAATAACTGGGCATTCTACAGTTTTGTTTAGGCCACCATATGAAGCGGATGCTAACCCGGATTCCTCAAATGAAATATTGCCTATTTTACGGGCACAAAATATGAACTATACAATGGTAGCAGAAAAAGTAGATCCTGAGGACTGGGCAACACCATCAACAAATGAATTAGTAAAGCGTGCTCTTAATCCCGTTTATAAGGGAGATGGAAATATTATTCTTCTCCACGATGCGGGAGGGAATCGTACCCATACGGTAGAGGCGTTGCCGATCATTATTAAAGAGCTTAAAAAGCATGGATATAGTTTTGTAACAATTTCAGATTTAATGAATAAAGAACGAGATGAAATTATGCCCCCAGTTTCTTCTGAGGGAAAGCAATATTTATTTTACAATAAAGCTGTCTTTTCAGGGGCGGGATACTTTAAACATATATTAACAACTATTTTTTATATCGCTATTGGATTAGGAATTTTTCGATTCTTATTCTTAATTTATTTTGCATGGAAGCAGAAAAGAAAAACGCTATCTCGCTCTATTCATTCGTCCTATCAACCTTTTGTTAGTGTTGTCATAGCAGCATATAATGAAGAAAAGGTGATAGCTAAGACAATTCGCTCAATTTTGGATAGTAAGTATGGAGAATTTGAAGTTATTGTTGTGGATGACGGATCGACAGATGGTACGTCAAAAGTAATGCAAGAAACATTTTATAAACACCCTAAAGTTCGTTTTATTCAGAAAGAGAACGGCGGGAAATCGTCGGCAATGAACTTAGGGTTTCAACAATCGCGAGGAGAGATCATTGTCACTTTAGATGCGGATACTATTATTGCGCAAGACGCCATTTCTCTCATGGTTAGACATTTTGAAGATCAAAATGTAGCAGCAGTTTCAGGTAATGTCAAAGTGGGGAATAGACGAAACTTGTTAACTACTTGGCAACATGTTGAATATATAACAGGGTTTAATTTAGAACGTAGAGCTTTTGATGAGTTAAATTGTATTACAGTAGTTCCAGGGGCTATTGGGGCGTGGCGTAAGAAGAATGTAGTTGAATCTGGATATTTAAGCGAAGATACATTAGCAGAAGATACAGATCTTACTATTACATTTTTACGTCAAGGACATAGAATTGTATATGAAGAAAAAGCGTATGCTTTTACGGAGTCACCTGAAGATGTGAAAAGTCTCATTAAACAGCGATATCGTTGGTCATATGGTACACTTCAATGTCTTTGGAAACATCGAAAAGCGTTATGTAATTCAAAGCATAAAACGTTAGGATTTATTGCATTGCCTAACATGTGGTTATTCCAATATGTTCTGCAATTCATTGCTCCTTTTGCAGATATATTAATGATTATAGGGTTATTTAGTAGTAATCCGCTAAAAGTTTTAGGATTTTATTTTGTATTCTTTTTAATGGATCTTCTCGCATCTCTATTTGCATTTAAATTAGAGGAAGAGAATCCGAAACCATTAGTATGGTTAATTTTACAACGCTTTATTTATCGTCAATTTATGACTTATGTTGTCGTTAAATCTATATTCTCATCGATTCGAGGAATAGCGGTAGGTTGGAATAAGCTAAAGAGAGTGGGAAGTGTAAAGCATTCTACGGAACATAAGGAGGCATCTTAAGAGAGCGGGTTATCTGCTCTCTTTTTCATTGATTTTAGTGAGCTGAGTGTAGAGTACATACATCTGTATCTATAAGAGTTCTAATAGTGAGACATTATGTGAAGATACTCCTTTAGTTTCGAGAAAAAGTTTTTTTATATTTTTTTAAAATGACGGACATAAAATCGTATATACCTTCGAATTATATATATGGATAACATAAATATGTATATAAAAGGGGAGCAATAAGATGAAAGAACAAAAAGAAATGTTTGAAGAAATCTCTGAAGTACTAAAGGTATTGGCGCATCCTGTCCGTTTATCATTAGTAAAAATAATGCTTGCAAAAGGTCCTACTAATGTAACAACAATGTATGGGGATTTGGAAATGCCTCAAAGTACAATTAGTCAACATTTATCTAAACTAAAAGCTGCTAAAATGGTTACAGGTACTCGAAAAGGATTAGAAATTTATTATGAAGTAACTGACAATCGCACAAAATCAATATTAGCATGTTTAGTTTAAAGGCTGACTTCTAGACGTCAAAATTAAGAAGAGGATAGGAAAGCAATTCTATGGAGAGAATTTTTAAGGTTTTTACACAAGTGAAGATCTGAAGTAAAGTCCCTTAATAAATAAAATAGTTGTTTGAATATACGGTATAATATAAAATGGAATTTTTATACCGTATTTTTTTAATACCTGTAATAAGAGAAAGAATGTTTTGGTTTCAATTTATACGCTATCTTTATAAATTTTGATTCCCTTAAATGTTTGATAAACTAGTAATAGGTCTGGAGTTAAAGTAAGTCTACCCAGGCTTAATTCCTAAGTGAAAAAACTAACATGCTCACTATAAAAATAATCATAGCTAAAATCCCCTGCACCCTCAGACTTTGTAAAATTAGTTGTTACCCCATTCATTAAAAAAATCGATTAAAGATCTATTGAATGATAATAAATTATTCAGTTAAAAGCCCATTTTGTGAAATGTGAGGAAAGGTTTCAATTTCAATAGACATCTGGATTCGTATACTGATAGAATAAGCAGAAATATAATAAAGGTGGAATGGATTTGAGAAAAAGGTTAGGATGCTTACATGCCCATTATTCAAATATAGAATATATAGAAAATGGACTTTCCTCATTTAACATTGAATTAATCCATTTTGTTGACCCAACATTAATGTATCAGGTTACATCAAATGAAAAATTCCAAGAATCAGATGCTCAATTTAAAGTTAAAGAGCAAATAGAATGGATTGCTCAATGTAATGTTGATGCTATCCTTATTACTTGTACAAATTATATTGCAATTTTACATGAAGACCAACTCTCAATATCAGTGCCAATTATTAAAATTGATGTACCTTTCTTTGATTACATATGTAATATACAGCACCCTCAGACAATTGTTTTTACAAATCCTGCAACTGTTGAAGGGACAGTAGAACGTCTTAAACATCATGCTAATAGCCGTCAAAAATCTTTAGACTTAGAGGTTATTGTCATAAATAGTGTTTTTGAATTGATAATGAAAGGACTAAAAGAAGAATACAATCAAGAAATTACAAAGTTCTTAAATCAAATCATTAAAGATGAAAAGAAAGTTATCTCTGTTGCTCAATTATCTATGGTTGATGCAACTGAACAAGTTGAGTATAAAACATTTAAGACTATTATTACGCCATTGAATACATTAGTACCTTACGTTGTTAATAAATTAAAATTAGAGAAGAAAAATCAGTGATAAACTGTTGTGTCCTTAATTCTAACAGTTTATAACTTTTCTTGTTTTGAGAAGAAATAGTGAGATTTGTATATCTTTTTCCTATCAATGGATCCTTTTCTGTATCGTGCATCGACGAATACATAACCCCTAAACCACTTACTCTTTCAGATAAATCGTGATTTATCTGAAAGAGTAAGTGCGAAAATAACTCCCTTAATTCCATTCCTGCGTTTGAAAAGTTTGTCATTAATTGTTCTTGTGCTTGTATTATTGGTGTTAAAAAGCCTATCGCTGTAGTTTCTTCTGGGAGTTGTAAAGGTTTTTCCACTATTCGTAATTGGAAGGAGATAGTAGTGGCTTTAACTCGACTTCAAATAGTTCGCTTTCAATTTCATTAAGCGCATATATTGATACAGGGGATGGAGAGGTATTAGACAAAACTTGTGATGAAATAAGTTCTCCAGATGATGAGTAAAATGTAACAAACACTTGTGAAAATGGAGGGACCATAATGATTACACGGTCAGTTTTTTGTAACGTATTAACCAACTCCAAAATAATATAGTTTTATAAAAAACAAAAAATAATAGATGAATATAAAGATATTATTATGGGTACTTTTCCGATAGTGAATTAAGAAAATTAATAAACTCTTTATTTTATTGTAAATAATTTAAGAGCACACAAATATGCGTGCTCTTAGAATAGAAAGGTAGTTTTCTATGAGTAGGGAGTTCCCATATAATAAAATATGCTTGTCCAATTTAAATGTGAGAAGTTTTTTATAAAAATGCTATTTGGTAAGTCTATGTGAAAAATCACCTTGTACAGGAACTCTTTGCAAAGTATTTTGTCTGCATTCATGATTTTTTAAAGTTGATGAGAGCTGTTATCCGACTAATAAAACCACATCTCAAATTGTTGACTATATGTCTAACAACTAGGATGCGGTTCAATTAATAAAAAGTATAGGATACTTTTGTTATAAAGAGTATTTATAGATGAATGTTATTGTTTTTTACTTCTGAAAGATTTGAGGTTCTAAATTACGGGTTGTTGGAGTCCCTCTACTATAACATTTCAATAGAAATATTAAACTACTAATATGAATATAGAAAATTTAATAAAGACGGTAATGTTTTGTTAGTCATTTAATCTTTTGATTTGATGACCTTTTCCCCATTCAAATAGTTCATTCATAATTTTCATTAAAGATTTTCCGTGCTCACTTAGTGTGTACTCAACCTTTGGTGGTACTTCTTGATATACAGTACGATGGATAATCCCATCTGCTTCAAGTTGCCGAAGTTGTTGTGTAAGTACTTTTTGTGTAAGGTTTGGAATTTCTCGTTTAATTTCATTTGTTCGCATTTTTCCATCCATCAAAACACATAAAATATAAACTTTCCATTTTCCGCCGATTACATCGAGCGTCGTTGCAATTGGACAGTTATCATTTTGATTCATATAACACCTCCAAAGGTACCTCAAGGTTCCTATAGCACTTGAAAGTACGTACTTTTCAATTATATGTAATGCATTCATACTAATACGTAAAGGATTGATTCATTTATAAAGGGGATGAAAAATGATGAGAACACTTGTAATTGTAGCACACCCTCATATTGAAAAATCAAAAATTAATAAAAGATGGATAGAAGAACTTGAGAAACATTCAGATGAAATTACGGTGCATGAATTATATAAAGTGGCACCAAACTGGGAGTTTAATATTGAAGAAGAGCAAAAGTTATTAGTAGAACATGACAGATATATATTTCAATTCCCGCTATACTGGTACAGCACACCGCCATTATTAAAAAAATGGTTTGATGATGTATTAACATATGGATTTGCATACGGATCAAAAGGGGATAAAGTGAAGGGAAAAGAGTTTGGTGTAGCAATTTCTATAGGTGGATTAGAAAAAGATTATGAAAATAGCGGAATTACGATGGATGAGTTGACGAAACCATTCCAAGCTACATGCCTATATACAGGTATGGAATTTATACCTTCATTTTATTTATATGGTGCCGAATATAAACTAAGTGATGAAGAGATTGATAAAAGTGCGCCTGAGTATGTGCAATATGTAATGAATAAGAAGTATTCCAATATATAAGGAGAAACAGCCATTTACTTGTGAAGTAAATGGCTGTTTTTTATTTGTTTTATATTCACTAAGTGTAATCTTTAGTAAATTAATAGTTAATCTGGTAAAATAAAAAACCTAACATATATAAAGGGGAGTTTTACTTGAGAACGATGCAACAATTATTACAAAAAAGAGCAATGCAATCACCAAATTTGGAAGCACTTGTAGGGGGAGAGAAAAGATATTCGTTTCAACAGTATAATGAACGAGTAAATCAGCTTGCACATTATTTGTTACATAGTGGTGTGCAAAGAGGAGATCGTATTGGAATACTATGCAAAAATAATCACCCGTTTCCAAGTGTTATGATGGCAAGTTTAAAAATTGGAGCGGTATTTATTCCGCTAAATCATCAGCTTACTGTTTATGAACTAGAAACGATTGTAAAAGAAGCGAAATTAAAAGTGTTAGTTATTGATGAAGAATTTAGTGAAGTGTTATTAAAGGTTGATGCTGTTAAAGAAATACCTTATGTAATTGAAACGACCAAAAAAGGCTTTGGTTCATTTGAATTAACATTACAAAAACAGCCAATGACAGAACCGAACGTAGAAGTTCATGAAGATGATGATGCGATTTACTTATTTACTTCAGGAACGACTGGACAGGCGAAAGCATGTGTAATTGGACATAAAAACTTACATCATTATTTTGATGAGATTGCAGGACAAAGAGAAATTCCAGCAGGTGAACGCTTTTTATCCGTCCATCCATTGTTTCATATGAGCGGCGTGCTTTCTATTTTAAATTGCATTTATCATGGTGTTACGATGATCTTCTTAGCTGATTCGAATCCGACTCTTATTTGGGATAAGATTGAAGAAGAGAAAATTACTACGATGCTTGCATTCCCAGCTGTTTATAGCTATATGCTTGATGAACTAAATAAAAAAGAACGTAACATTTCTACTTTTAAAGTAGCACAAAGCGGTGGAACAAAAGTGCCAGAAACACTTATTCAAAAATATATGGAAAAAGGAATATATATGGTGCAAGGCTATGGTAGTACAGAAGGTTGGGTTGTAACTTCATGGCATCCAATGATGGGAAAAGAAAAGATGTCTTCTGTAGGAAAAGCCTTGAAAAATGTAGAGGTGAAAATTGTTCATCCAGAAACAGGACATGAACTAACAACAAATGAAGTTGGAGAGATTCATGTAAGAAGCCCATATATGTTTAAAGGGTATTGGAATAATGAAAAGGCGACAAAGAAGGTAATAAAAGATAATTGGTTTAACATGGGCGATGCTGGCATGATAGATGACGACGGATTCCTGCATATTATGGGAAGATATAAAGACGTTATTATACGCGGTGGTGACAATGTATATCCAGACCAAGTAGAAGATGTTATTCATGAAATACATGGTGTTTTAGAAGTTGCAGTAGTTGGAGTTCCAGATGGATTTTGGGGAGAGATTCCAAGGGCTTACATTGTGAAGGATGGCGAAACAACAGTAACAGAAGAAAGTATTATTCAGTATTGTAAGGAGAAATTAGCAAGTTACAAAATTCCAGAAGTGGTATTCGTAGAAGAGTTACCGAAAAACGCTTTAGGAAAAGTGTTGAAGAGAGAATTAAGGGATGTAGTTCTTGTGAAATAAAAATATTATTAAATGATGAAGAACCCAGTTATGCATAAAACATGACTGGGTTTTTGTCTATCAAAAACATAATAATTTACTAGATTTTGTATTTTGTGTAAGATAATAAAGAATATTCAAATATTAATTAAGGGAAGAGATGTAAATGAAGCTGCCGCTATTACAGGTAGAGACAGAGAGACTGATGATCCGTCCGTTCCAAAATGATGATTATGAAAGTTGGTTAGATGGATTTAATAAGAGGTTACCATCGCAGTATAAATATGACGATGGTTATCACGTTATGGCATCATCAACAAAAGAATGGTTCACGGAATGGATTAGAGGATTTGATGAAGCAGCACATCGAGATGAGATGTATGTATTAGGTATTTTTCGTAAAGAAGATGGGGCTAATATTGGAAAGCTAGAGCTAATAAAAATTTTACGTATGGACTATCAATGGGCGATGATGGGATACTCCATACATAATCAATATTGGAGAAATGGATATGGTGTTGAAAGTGTGAAAGCTGCGATATCGTTATTTTTTAATCGTCTTCATTTTCATAGAATCGAATTACATATACGTGTTGATAATGAGCCATCCGTTCGTCTTGCGGAAAGAGCGGGTTTTTCTTTTGAATGCAAGAGAGAAGCGTTTTCTTTGGAGAAGGATAAGTGGGTGGATTTTCTTATTTATTTTAAAAATAAGGAGATGGATAGATGAGGGTGGTTATTATGGATAGAAATTGTAGATTGGAGGTGCAGTGATGAAGTACGATCTTACAGCCATCAAAAACTTATTTGGCCCTTCTAAAAAAGTATTAAATGGCTTACCAAATGCAGTGACCATTGAAGAAATAGAAGAAGACGTTTTGTATAACGTACAAACATATAAAGAAAAGATAAGTAGATTTGAAGAGGTTTGTTTTAATTGGGAGTTAAAAAGAGCGAGTATTGTATTAAACAAAAGGTTTAGTAGTTATAACTCAAGTGTGAGAGTGTTACTTGATGCCGGTTTTTCTTTGCACGCAGCAAAGATAGAAGTATGTAGAGAATTGAACAATGTAGAAGAGCTTGAAAGACAATATACATATCGATCAATAGCAGAAGGAACGTTATTGGAAAAAGAATTTAAATATATTTGGGAACAATGTATGTCGGGTTCAGGGAATCAAACTTCAATTTTAACGATTGATGAGCATTTTTATTCAGTGCAAACAGAGTTAGGTAAGGGCTGGGAGAAGTCATGCATTGTTTTTTATGATAAAAATGAGCCAATTGGTATGTCCATACCGCATATAGAACCTGGAACAGTAAGTGAAGGACGGTTATTTTATTTTGGAGTAATGCCTTATTATCGGGGGAAAGGAATTGCTTCCAAGCTGCACCTGCAATCGTTGCATATGTTAAAGGAAATGGGGGCTACTTATTACATCGGAAGCACACATACATCGAATGAAAAGATGCAGAGGATATTTTGGAGAAATAATTGTTCGGTGAAAACGGAGATAGAGCTTTATTATAAAATTTTTAATGAGGGTTAGGAGAAAAGAAAATGAAGACTATAAACGTATTTCATTATGACGCATTTACGAATAAACCGAATATGGGGAATCCAGCAGGTATTGTATTAGATGCAGATGGATTAACAGAAGAGGAAATGCAACGTATTGCTGAAAAAATTGGATTTAACGAAACAACTTTTGTTCTTTCTTCAGAAGTAGCACATATAAGAATGCGCTTTTTTACACCTGGTTTTGAAATGGATTTATGTGGTCATGGGACAGTTGGGACTATTTATGCCTTGCGTGAAAGAGGTTTATTAGAAGAGAAAGCAAGCCTTACGATTGAAACGAAGGCCGGGATTTTACCGATACAAATAGGTGTAAATGAAAATGGAGAAACCCTTATTAAAATGAGACAGGCAGCACCTCAGTTTAAAGATTTTGCAGGTTCAAAAGAAGAATTAGCTCGTAGTATTGGTTTAGAAGTAAATGATTTAGATGTAAGTTTACCGATTGTATATGGAAGTACGGGTAATTGGACTGTAATTGTACCGATTAAAAACCTTAATGCGTGTGAAAGAATGAAACCTAATAATGCTGCATTTCCGTCAGTATTAAAAGAAATACCTAACGCTTCTATTCACCCAATTTGTCTAGAAACTTATGACGAAAAGGTACATATGCATGGGCGTCATTTCTCATCAGCTTATGCTGGAACGATTGAAGATCCCGTGACAGGAACAGCTTCAGGTGTAATGGGAGCATATTATGCGACGTATGTGGAGAAAGATTTTGACCATGAAATGGAGTTAATCGTTGAACAAGGGCAAGAAATACATAAAGATGGTCGTGTAACGGTATATGTAACGAAAGATGTAGAAAGTGAGAAGTTACAAATAGATATTGCTGGAACAGCGGCATATGTGAAAGAGTTTGAAGTTTTACTATAAAAAAGAAAGCCCGGCATACATCCGGACTTTCACTATCTGTTCAATACTTCAATATACGAAGCATCTCCAGTTGTTCTTAAAGCAGAGCGGAAATTGTTATTTTCTAGCGTTTTAGCGACTTGTTGTAACTGCTGTGCATCATCATGATGGATAAGTAAGCTGTCGGCACCACTTTCTTCTATATGAATGTGTTCGATATTTCCGATTGCATCATGTACAGCTTTTAAAAATTCAGGTTTCATAGTGTCCTCCTATATGTATGTAACGTTGTTGTTAGTATTTCCTTATTTTTGAAATGTAAAAGTGAATGAATTTTTGTTATATTATGATTTTGGAAGGGGTTTCCTATTCGTTTGTCAAATGATAGTAAAGTTGTCTTTTGAATTGAGGGAATCTTTGGAATTGAAGGGTGAGGGAATGGACATTTCAATAATCGCTGCACAACTAGTTAAAGAGAAGGTTATTTTACAATATCCAAAAAACATGAAAGGTTTGAACGGGGGAACGACAAGTACGATATATTTGTTAGATGAACAATACGTTGTAAAACTGAATGAATCGGATGTAATACGTGAAGAAGCTTATTTTCTTCAGTTTTATAAAAAGAATGATGTGTTTCCAAAGCTTTTATATAAGGATCCGTTAAGTCGATATATTGTTTATTTATTTCTTGAGGGGACTACTTCGTGCAAATCTGGTCATAAACGAAGTATACTGTGCAAACTTGTAAAGGATGTTATCAATAAGTATGAAAAAGTTCCAAAGGTGAGTGGCTGGGGATGGAAGAATAGTCCGGTTCAATCTTGGAATGAATTTTTAACAGTAACTGTGATGGAAGCTCACGAAAATGTAAAGTCGTACATAAGTGATGAAGAATGTAGACTTGTTTTTAAGTTAGCAAATAGTCCGAATAGAGGGGCTGGAATAGGTGAGCCATTTTTATTACATGGCGATTTCGGATTCCATAATTTTATAGTTCAAGAGAATAGGTTACATGGAGTAATTGATCCCTTATCAGTGTTAGGAGATCCTATATACGATTTAATTTATGCGTTTTGTTCAACTCCGGAAGATTTAACAAAAGAAACGATTGATTATGTGATGAAACAAAGTGTATTTCATAGAGAAGACCGTAATTTATATGAAGAAATAGTTATAGGATTATATTTGCGTATAGATACGTGTTTACGGCACCACCCGAAAGATTTAGAAGAGTATTTAGCAGCTTGGCGTTATTGGATGGGAGAGGTTGAGGTGACTGTATAGTACAAATATTTTGGGGGAGATCGTGAAATGAATGTTCCAGAAGCGAAAAAGGATTTAGCAATAAAAACGAAGAGAGGCATGCCAATTATATTAGCTGGCGTTTTATTTTGGATAGTTATGAGTATAACGGGCTTTGTTCTTTCGGAAAAACAAGTGGTGTGGGTATATTTAATTGGTATGGGATGTGTGTTTCCTTTCGGTTTAATGATAGCTGCTATATTGAAAATTGATATGTTTGCGAAAGGAAATCCGTTAGGGGTTTTGGCAGGATTAATTGGTGGGATAAATGTATTGAATATTCCGCTTGTATTACTTGCCTATTTTCAATTTCCAGAATGGTTACCTTTTGTAGTAGCGATGTTAATAGGTGTTCATTTTATCCCTTACGTATGGATTTACGAAAGTAAAAGTTACGGTTTATTGTCAGTAGGGACTGTATTCGTAACGTCAGTTTGCGGGATTCTTTTTGCAGAAAAAGGATTTACTGTTATTCCCTTATCGGTTACCGTTGTGTATTTACTTACTTTTATAAGTTTATTAATTGAAAACAAAAAAGCAAATCAGTATCAACAAAAATCAGCTTAATAAAAATAGAGGGATAGGGGGAATTATGATGAAAAATTATGTTTGTACAACATGTGGTGTGCAGTATGCAGCGGGTGTAGAAGAACCGGTGAGTTGTCATATTTGTGATGAAGAGAGACAATATGTGAATCCGAAAGGGCAATCTTGGACGACACTAGAAAGCTTACAAACAAGTGATACGTATAAAAATGAAATAATCGAAGAGGAAAATGGGCTTTATAGTATTACAACAAAACCAGGATTTGCGATCGGTCAAACGACATATGTAGTGAAAACAGAGTCATATCGTTTACTGTGGGACTGTATTACTTATTTAGATGAAACGACAATTACGAAAATAAAAGAGCTTGGTGGATTAGATGCAATTGCATTATCTCACCCGCATTATTATTCAACGCAAGTAGAATGGGCAGAGACATTTGATGTACCAATTTATATACACGAAGATGATAAAGAGTGGGTGATGCGCCCGAGTAGTCGTATTATTTATTGGTCTGGTGAGTCTTTACAATTAGCTGATGGATTGGTCATTCATCGTTTAGGAGGTCATTTTAAAGGTGGATCTGTCTTACATTGGGAAGAAGGTAATGATGGAAAAGGAATTTTGTTAACAGGTGATATTATTCAAGTTGTAGCGGATGAGAGATGGGTAAGCTTTATGTACAGCTATCCAAACTTAATTCCATTACCAGCGAGAAAAGTGGAAGAAATGGTGAATCGAGTGAAGCCGTTACAGTTTAATCGTTTATACAATGCTTTTCATCGTGTAGTAAAAGAAAATGCAAATGAGGCAGTGGAGCGTTCTGCTGAAAGATATATTAAGGCGGTAGAAGGAAAGTTGTTTCATACGTAAAAGGAGAGTTAGTTTTATGAAAACGTTAGTATGCTTTGGGGATAGTATTACAGCTGATGAAATGTTTTTCAATGGAACGCCGAGGTTAACACCACGTTTGCGAGAGATGTTTCCGAATTGGAAAGTAGTGAATGCAGGTGTTCCAGGTGATAATACGTTTGATGCGTTAAAAAGGATTAAAGAAGATGTATTATCACATAAACCAGATTTCGTAACAGTTTTTCTTGGCACGAATGATGCAGTTTCTTTTTCGCACAAGCATACAAAGAAAATTTAGAGAAGATTGTGAACCATATTTCGTCAGGTAAAGTACTGCTTATTAGTCCTGCCCCAGTTGATGAAGAAAGACAGCATAATAGAACAAATGAAGTGCTCGGTCAGTATGCAGACGTGGTAGAGGAAGTGGCGGAAGAAACAGGAAGCTATTTTCTAAATTTGTATGCTGAAATGATTCAAGAGCGGAATTATAAAACATTTGTAGAAAATGATGAAAGAGATGGGCTACACTTTGGACGAGAAGGGTGTGAGTATGTAGCGAAGTTAATTGGTGAAAAGTTAAAAAGGATTTTATAAAAAAGCAAAGCGATGTCGCTTTGCTTTTCATTGTTTTTAATAGCTCAATCTAGAAATGCTTGCTGCAATGCTTTGAGCCCATCACTGTAAATGCTATGAAACAGATTAATTGCCTCTTCAACACTAACTTCAACAGGAGTGAACGTACCAGACCACTCTACTAACGATGTGTTACTCTCAGTACCGTCTTTCACCTGGATTGTAGATAGATAATTAGTGACTGGAAATGGTGCACTTATGATTGAATACGTGTAGTAGCGTTCTTTCTCATTGAACACTTCTAATCGTTCTATAATTGTATCACCATCTGGATTAGCTAGATGACGTACACGACCGCCTTCCGTTAATTTACTGCTAGGTATATAAGGTAACCAGTCTGGAAGGGAGTTGAAACCTCCGATTAATTGCCATACTTGTTCAGGTGAACCGAAAATTTCCATAGATGTAGTAGTATGTGCCATGTTCATTACGCTCCTTTTTAACCCGACTTTTTTAATTAATATATGACTTATAAATTAAAACTATATACTTTTTATAACTAAACTATATAATAAAAATAGAAACAAAATTTTATGAGCAAGGAAGTTGAAGAATATGACATTAACGATGGGCTTTATTGGATTTGGAAAATCAGCTAACCGCTACCACTTACCGTATGTAAATACACGTAAAAATATAAAAGTAAAAACGATTTTCGTAAGGAAAATTAATGAAGAATTAGCGGCTCCATATAAGAGTAAAGGTGTTTGTTTCACTACTGATTTGGACGAATTGTTGAATGATAAAGAAATTCAAGTGGTGACAATCTGTACGCCAGCACATACGCATTACGAATTAGCGAAAAAAGTTATACTTGCTGGAAAATCAGTTATCGTTGAAAAACCATTTTGCGATACAGTAGAACATGCGAAAGAATTGTTAGCTTTAGGGCGAGAAAAAGGTGTAGTAGTTATGCCTTATCAAAACCGACGTTTTGATGGTGATTTTTTAGCGGTGAAGCAAGTTGTAGAACAAGGATTCCTTGGTGATATCGTTGAGGTTGAATCACATATTGATTATTTCCGTCCGGGTTCCATCAATCACGAAGGTCCGAAAGAAGAAGGTTCATTTTACAGTTTAGGTATTCATACGATGGACCGTATGATTTCATTGTTTGGTCGTCCAGATACGGTGACATACGATATTCGTAATAATGAAGTGGAAGGTGCGGTTGATAATTATTTCGATGTTGGTCTACATTACGGAAATCAGCTGAAAATTAAACTGAAAACGAACCATGTTGTAGCAAAAAATTATCCGCGCTTTATCGTTCATGGAACAAATGGATCGTTTATTAAATACGGTGAAGATCAGCAGGAAAATGATTTGAAAGCGGGTATTATGCCTGAGAGTGCAGGATTTGGTGAAGATTCGCCGATGTACTATGGAATTGCGAAATATCGAAATGCAAACGGTGATTGGATTGAAAAACAAATTAAAACGCCGCTTGGTGATTACGGTCGCTTCTATGATGCAGCGTATGAAACAATCGTAAATGGTGCACCAAAGCTTGTGAAAGATGAAGAAGCAGTAACGAATATTGAAATCTTAGAAAACGGATTTGCTGCACCTTCACCTTCAGTTTATAAACTTGAGGCTTTAAACTTGAATGAATAGAAGAGGGAATACAGCATAAAGGAGGTATGGAAATGGCAAGCGGATCAACTCAAGTAAAATACCTCGGCATTTATCAAAAAATTAAACAGCAAATTTTAGACGGCGAATATAAAATTAATGAAAAAATTCCAAGTAGCCCCGTCCTTGCTGGAGAGTTTGGCGTTTCAGCTCTTACTATTAAAAAAGCGCTGGATTTGTTAGTGAGAGACGGTTACATCATTCGCCGGCGCGGAAGTGGAACAGTCGTTCAAGATTGGCGTCAGCAGGAAAAAGCAAGAATGATTCAAACTTTAACAGGTACGAAAGCTATTTACGGTAGTGAGGTAGAAAGTAAAATTATTGAGTTTATGATTGTCGGTGCCGATGAAATTATTGCTGAAAAATTGGGCATTTCAGTAGGAGATTTTGTATATAAAATCATCCGCCTCCGTATCATTCACAGTATTCCAACGATTATGGAGCATACATGGATGCCTATTTCGGTCATACCGGGTGTTGAAGTTTCAGTTTTAGAGGGATCGATCTACTCGCACATTCAAAATAAACTTGGTCTTGAAGTGGGAACATCCGTTGTTAGGGTCAAAGGAGTTCGTCCAGATGATAAAGAAAGGCAGTTTATGAACTTAACAAATCAAGATTTCCTAATGAGAGTTGAACAAGTGGCCTATTTAACCGATGGACGAACTTTTGAATACTCTTATGCTGATCACCTGCCAGAAACTTTTGAATTTGAAACAGTTATTACCGCAAAAAGCTATAAAGAGGTATAAAAAATAGGTTGGGGCACGTATTCCCTCAACCTATTTTCTATTTTCAATATAGTAGGAATAACTATTATTCATCGGCTGTTATAAGCATGGAAGTATTCCCGTTTTTTTTTTTTTTTTTTTTTTTTTTTTCAAGATGAGCTTCTCCCAAAGTGCAGAGGGAATCAAGTATGGCTCCTAAAGACGAACCGTAATCTGTTAAAGAATACTCTAACAAAAAATGATTAATTAATCCAAGACTTAACATTTGATTAATAGAACTGTAAAGTTTAAAATTACAGTATAGATTTAAGAAGTGAGTTATCATCATCTGTAAAATGTAGTTTCAACTATTTTATAAAAGAAGCATGCAAAGAAACGAGTAGTAAAAATAAACGAAACATTGCCGAATAACTAACATTACGTGAATTTGATTCTAAACTGTAATTTTTTTTAATACATTTCAACAACTGATATTTAAAATGTACATTTTATAAAGAACATTAAAGGAGTGAGTGAAACATGGTGGTTTTATATACAACAGCAAGCTGTGCTTCATGCCGAAAAGCGAAAGCCTGGCTGGAGGAGAATCAAATTGATTATACTGAAAAAAACATCGTATCCAATTCTATGACAGTGGATGAACTTAAGTCCATTCTTCGTTTAACAGAAGAGGGTGCTACTGAAATTATTTCAACAAGATCCAAAACTTTTCAAGACTTAGATATAAATATAGAAGAGCTTTCGCTAAATGAATTTTATAAATTAATAATTGAGCATCCGCTAATGTTGCGTCGCCCAATTATGCTGGACGAGAAAAGATTACAGATTGGTTTTAATGACGAAGAAATTCGTAAATTTTTACCACGTAGCGTTCGAACATTCTTAAATATTGAACTGCAAAAGTTGGCTAATTAATAAGTAATATTTTTAGGAAAAGTTATATGAAAGGAGGAAGCAGAAAATGATAGAAGTATGCGTTACAGTTAATTATAAAGACAGAAACTATCAAACAAATGTTATTGTAAGCAAAGATACGGTGTGGACAAAAATTAAACAATTGGCAGAAGAGCAAGTGAAGAAACAATGGAGTCTTTAAATACATTTTTAACTTAAAAAGCTAAATAAAGTTAAGGGATTTATTTCTTTATGCTAAGAGTGGTTCTTATATATTTTAACGTTCAACTAACCTATCTGTAATATTTATGGCTACAGTATGTTAATATAGGAGAAACAATATTTTTGATCGTAGGAGGAAAACAATGAGCAGCGACTTTACTTTGGCCATACACAGTTTAACTTATTTAGCTTTACAGCCAGACCGGATGTCAACAAGTAATGCGATTTCAGAAAGTGCGGGGGTTCACCCAGTGCGTATTCGCAAAGTGCTAAGTTTGTTAAAAAAACATAAGTTTATACAATCGAAAGAGGGGACTGGTGGCGGTTTTATTTTCGCTCGAGATTTAAGTGAAGTTAACCTTTGGCATATTTATCAAATAACCTCTGAAGGTGCATTGCAGCCTAAGTGCCCAGAATCAAATGGTCAGTGTATTGTAGGTTCAAACATGCGAAAAGTGCTGTTCACTATTTTCTTAGGTGCGGAAGAACATTTAGGTGAATATTTAAAGAACTATACAATGAAAGAAGTTGTTGATCTTATCAATCAAGAACGTTAAGCGGCTTACTTGTTATATAGAGACGTAAGTTCTTACTATTTAAATGTAATAGAAAATATTACAGTTCAACTTCGTTTTTATTTCTTTTTTATCGCCACAAAAAATATTTATAAGAAGGTGAAAAAGTATGATGTCAAATAATAATCATGTTTTAAAAGTAGGAGATTGGGTTCGAGGAGTATCAAATGAGGGTGAATTCATAGTTGGTTACATTGTATCACTTGATGAAGTGGAAGATGTAGTTACAGTTAGTATTGTGAAACGTGACGACAAGTACACAATAAACGAAGCGATTTTACTCTTTAGTAAACATGTTAACAAACTTCCTGAATCAAAGGTAATTAATAAGGAGCAAATCCTTTATCTGATAGACCTTGCATTATTAACAGGGGACGAAGAATGGTTTATCGAGCTTTCTTCAAAATTAAACTCGATAAAAGAGCTGGTTAACGAGGGAGTTTAAAGATTACATTATTGGCTTTTAATAGTTTGAATCGTGCAATAATCAATAATATCATCTCTTTTGTTGCACTTTAATAAAAGAGGTGATTGATGGTATGAAAATAAAAATAATTAGCATCATATGTTTTCTGAGTTTTTTATTACCCTGTATTTCCGCTCAAGCAATTGTAAAAATAGAAAATAATAGAAATGAAAGCTTTGACATAGATTTAACCGGTTATGAACTTTATTCGTTTGGTGATTTTAATCAATTAGGTTATAAAATAACGCCACTTACTCAACTGTTTCTAGGGATAGTCCAAACAGAAGGTGAGTGGATTGATGAACCAAGATTATATATTAAGGGAAATAAAGGTTATTTTCATCTTTGGAAAGCAGACGGTACGAATGTTCTTTATACTGTTGAAAAGAGTGACAATTTTTGGAAAATTATAGATGTAAAAAGGAAGGAAATTAACAGAATACCCGTACCAAAACAGTTTTTAAAAGAAGTGGTCATTAATCTCTTATTAGAGCCGATAAGTAAAGAAGTTGAAAACTATTATAAGGAACCAAAACTTTGGTATCGAGGTTCTGAAAAAATACTTGAAATAAAAACAGATAAAACAAACAATATTTTTTATGTAACTGTTCAAATTCAAACTTTTGAGGGTGCGCATAATCCGCCTTATGGAGAGGACACAATTACTTTTCGTATAAAAGGAAACGATGTAAAAACGATTCGGTATAAACATAGAGATATTCCTGAAGAAGAGTTGAAAAAACTAGAATTAAGATGATATTGCATTAAGTTGTTTGTACACCCCTAATAACGATTATTATATTTTTGCACTTAGTTTAGGTTTTACAAAATGTTAGCGATTTTCTCGTTACCATCAAGTTAAAATATGTATTTTCCTAAAAATGTATATGAATACAATTGGTATAATATATATCCTGAAAATTGGTTTGTATATTTAATGAGATATTTATTTTTAACCACATTAATTGTTTGTTAGAATATCTTTTTTTGTTTAAAATAAATTTTTAAAACAAAGTAGAATATAAGTATCTTTATAATGACTAACTTTAATAAGTAATATATGACTGTATTTTATGCTAATTCATTCGGTTTTTAGCGATAGGAATAAGGGCTTCGTACTAACTGTAAATTATTATCCATATAAAATTATACCCATTAAATATTTCTGAAAATATAAAAATATTAATTTTATAAATATACACGTTATAATGAGGGCGTCGAGAGAAATTTTATTATCTCTGGAGAAAATATAAAAAATGCGATTATTAGTAAGAAAGGTGTGTGATTAGAGGCGAAAGGTATGTAAAGTGCTTCAGTGGCTTGTGTAATCAATACCATAAATGCTGCCGAAGTTATTAAAGTGATGTATAGAATTGAGAAAGAAATGCCTCATAAATGAAGAGAGGCCGGTTTAGCTAAAATTACTGTTAAAAGTAAAAAAAGAGAAACCATTAAAGTAATACACTGTTATTAGAAATGTTGCAACGTATTTATGAAGTCTATTCTATATTGTTCTCTTAAGGGGTCTTTATATAAAGAGCGAATATTACGAGTAAACTTTTTTGTGAACGCTAACAATTATATTAGGACGCTAACTAGCGAATGTTTCAATTTGGATTCATTATGATGAAGGACATGCAAAGTGGGGCAACTTGTAAGGAATTCATTTTCCAAAAAGAAAGATATTCGTTAGCTATAAAGAGAGACGTAAGAATAGGATACAAGGGGGAGTTATTATATGAACGGGAATACTGCAAAGAAAATAGAAGTTCAAGCTGAAAATACCGCACTAAAAAATGAGCAATATGCAGATCCGAAAAAGTGGCATAAGCAGGATACTACATGGGCACTCAGTCTATTTGGAACTGCAATTGGAGCAGGGGTGCTCTTTTTACCGATTAATGCAGGTTCAGGTGGTTTATTATCATTACTACTAATTACATTGCTTGCATATCCAGTTATGTATTACTCACATAGGGCACTTGCGAAAATGATATACGCTTCTAATTCTGCTGATGAGGGGATCACAGGTACAATTAGAGAGTATTTCGGAAATAAAGCGAGTATCATTTTTAACATCGTATATTTCGGTTCAATTTATACAATCGTACTAATGTATTCGGTTGCGCTTACAAATACTGCAAGTAGTTTTATCGTGCATCAATTGAACATGCCAGAACCTCCAAGGGCTATTTTATCACTTGTATTAGTTCTTGGTCTTATCGCTATACTAAACTTTGGTCAAGATATTACTGTAAAGGTAATGAGTATGCTAGTGTATCCTTTCATAGCTTCTCTACTGTTTATCGCAATATCTTTAATTCCACAGTGGAATACGTCAATGCTTAATTTTTCAAGTGTTTCAACTGCTTCAACAGGAACAGGCTATTTTGGAACGATATTGATGATTTTACCAATTATCGTATTCTCATTTAATCATTCACCTATGATTTCATCATTTGTTGTGAAGCAAAGAGCTACGTATGGAATCGATGCTACTGATGCTAAATGTGCGCAAATACAAAAAGTTTGTTATATTATGACATTCGCTGTTGTTATGTTCTTCGTTTGGAGTAGCGCGCTAAGCTTGACTCCAGATGATATAAAAATGGCAAAAGAACAAAACTTATCAATTCTTTCTTATCTTGCTAATGAGCTTAATTCACCTGTAATTACGATTGCCGCTCCAATCATTGCTTTTGTGGCTATTACAAAGTCTTTCCTTGGCCATTATATCGGAGCGTTTGAAGTAATGCGTGACATGATTATTAAGTTCGGTAAATCACGTGGAAAAGTAATTGAAGAAAAAACAATTAAGACAATCGTCCTTACTTTTGTTGTATTATCATGCTGGTTTGTTGCTTATACAAATCCAAGTATTCTTGGACTTATTGATTCTCTAAGCGGTCCATTAGTTGCTGCTATCTTATGTCTATTACCGATGTATGCGATTCAAAAAGTACCAGTACTAGCTAAATACAAAGGGAAAATAAGTAACGTATTTGTTATTATTGTAGGTGTGCTTACTGTTTTAGCAAGTATTAAGTCATTATTCTAATTCACGATTGTTAGTTCTAGTACAAAATAAAATAGAACGATTTTGGGACAGGCTTCTCCGTTTGGAGAGTTTGTCCCTTTTTAAATGAGTGATAAAAGGTCATCTTTCACATAGGCTCTTTTTGTACAAAAGGTTGCTTTATTGCGTAATATTTTTATCTTATTGATTTTATGAGATTTTTACGCATAATTGTAACAAAGGGAGATGATTCCAAGTTGAATAAGCCGAATATAAGTACAACAGTTTCAGGAGATATAATTGTTACCCGTCTTATTGGCAAGATTAAAACAGATGATGTTTATGAATGGTTTAATGACTTCGAGCAGGTATGTCAGCAATTCATTTCCGAGGGACGGAAATACAAATTGTTAGTGGATAGAAAAGGATATACGCCAGATCATTTTTCTGTTCAAAAAGCATGGAAAGATAAATTTTTCAATGAAACGATTTTGAATCACAGTAAGGCAATTGCCTTTCTCCTTGAAGAAGGGGAGATACTGAATTATTTACAACAATCCAATACAAAAGAATGTGTAAAATTTTTTGATGATTATGAACAAGCAGTAGTTTGGTTGAATGAATATCCCATATGACACTTTTAGCGAACCAGTTGCTCAATCAACTGGTTTTTTTATGTATGTAATGCTTTCGTTGTCTCTGCACTCGGAATTAAGGAAGTAGAACACTTCTATATGAAATGTTTCGTACTAAAGGACATACATTTTTAATGCGTTAAATATAATTCATATTAGCACCAAGAAGAAGAGAATACGCTTTACGCTATTAGTAATATTGAAAGGTCGTACGATAGAGTCACATAAATTTAAAAATATGAATGTGGCATAAAGTGATTAAGGGGGATAAAGATATGAGCGTTTCAAATTTGAATGAAATAAGTAAACAAATTTTAAAAGAAGAGGAAACACTTCAATTTTCCTCTTTTACGAATGAAGATGCACTGCAACTAGGTTTATTTATCGTTGAAACAGCAAAGCAAGAGGGAAAAGTGATTGCTGTTGATATAACGAAAAACGGTGTGCAATTATTTCATTTCAAGATGACAGGGACAAATGAGGAAAATACGAAGTGGATTGAGCGTAAAAAACGAGTTGTTTCTCTGCATGATCGTAGCTCGTATTATATGCAGATACAAAGTGAAATAACTGGAATTTCATATAATGAAAAATATCTTTTAAATACTTCGGAATATGCTGCGTTTGGTGGGTGCTTTCCTATCAGAGTAAAAAACGTAGGAGTTATTGGAATGATAACAGTTTCAGGATTGCCGCCAGAAGAAGATCACGAATTGGTAATAAGAGCAGTTAAAAATCATTTGAACCAATAGTGAAAGGAATTTGAATGGTTAAATAAAAAGGCAAAAACGAACAGAAATATGTTCGTTTTTGCCTTTTTATTATACTTCTTTGTAATCAGCTAAGAGGATTCTATTCTAGGTGGTATTTGAATTGTGCACTGTTCTTTGGATTACATCGTCTTTTTCAAGTCTGCGAAATTTCTGTAATTGAAGGTGTCCAAAATTAAGAGGGAATTTTTGGGGCAAAGTAGCTACATTTCATATTTGTGTAAATATGAAACACGCAGGATACATGAATAGAGAATGGGTAAAATAGTATGGAATGATCACTAGATTTTATTAATGATGTTATAAGGTTTTTTAGGGCGACTGAAGGAAGCGGTGTGTTTAGATTCAGAATGCCTGGCATGTGAAGTTCAATGATTCAAAAATGAACTCATTTAAACGCATATTATCTTCGAGATGTATCATTTTGAAGAATATTAAAACCTAGGAGGAAATGAATTATGACAAATGATTTCTATACGGCACTGAAAGAAAGACGTACTTACTATGGGATTAATAAAGAGGTACAAGTATCAGATGAAAAAATTAAAGAAATCGTGGAGTTTGCTGTGAAATATACTCCATCCGCTTTCAATTCACAAACTGCGCGAGTAGTTGTATTATTTAGTGAAGCTCATAATAAATTATGGGATATTACAACTGAAACATTAAGAAAAGTAGTTGGAGATGGAGATTTTTCAGGAACGCAACAAAAAATGGATTCCTTTAAAGCTGGTTATGGAACAGTACTATTCTTTGAAGATGAGTCTATCGTTAAATCGCTTCAAGAAAAATTTGCTGCATATGCTGAAAACTTCCCAATTTGGTCACACCAAGCATCAGGTATGCACCAATTAGTTGTGTGGACAGGATTAGAAGCAGAGGGATTAGGGGCTTCTTTACAACATTATAATCCATTAATTGATGATGAGGTAAAACAAGAATGGAATGTTCCTGCTAATTGGAAACTCATTGCACAAATGCCATTTGGTAATCCAACGGCTGCACCAGGAGAAAAAGAATTCCAACCGCTTGAAGAGCGTGTGAAATTTTATAAGTAATAATACGGTGCAGCTATAGTAGAGTTATTTGCTCTTTTTCGAGATAAGGCTATGCTATTGATGAAATCGGAAAAATACTATTATATTTTTAAAAAGAACAAGGCGATCATTTTTGGTCGCCTTGTTTAAATTTGTACGATTAATCTACGCATTAAGCTTAATAAGCTAAACAGCATGAATCATTTATTCCTTGCTCTATTTGATGGTCAACGCCCAGCTGACGAAGTGTTAGATGAGCTAGGGGAAGAAGTACTTCCTCATTTCCCTGCATTGTAAAGGAGTGGAAAGAATGAAAGCGATAGGACTTATGCAATAAAAGTGTACTACAAGAAATCGAAACAAAAACACCTCTATTAGGAAACAATGATGTACTGATTGAAGTATATGCAACTGTTGTAAATCCCGTGGATTGTGGGCTACAAAAGGATTGAACCGTCTTATTATAGAGAAGCCTTTTGGTCATCATGTAACGTCTGCTCACGAGTTTAACGGAAAATTAATTGAAGATTTTGATGAAACTGATATTTTTTATATCGATCATTATCTTTGAAAATGAGTGGTAACTAAGGATAAACTTAGAAAAGTATTACGAAATAAATAGTATGTAATTTAAGACATTTTTATTGACGATAATAATTTATGTGGTTAATATACTAGACATAAGATTATTTAATTACTAAAAGTAATCTAATATATATTATTTCGTAAAGTATTATAAATAAGTAAGTCGTGGTAGAAACGCTTTGAATTGCCACTATTAATATTGGGGACAATTAGAAAGCGAAAGGTATAAAAAGAATTGGAATTTGATAACTCTTTGTTTTTTATAAAAACATGAGCTTCTGTACAATTCATTTTTAATATATTGACCAGGATTATACAACAAGAGGGGGACTGAAATTGGAATCAATGACCTTTGTTTTATTTGGAGCGACAGGGGACTTAGCGAAACGCAAAATTTATCCCGCACTATATAACTTATATAGTGATCAAAAGCTTCCAAAGCAAATATCCGTTATCGGGCTTGGGAGACGTGAAGTATCTCATGTAGATTTTCAAAAAAGAATAAAAGAATCAATTGAGACGTTTTCTCGTCATAGAGAAGAAGGTACTCCAGAACTCGAAGGTTTTTTAGATAATTTTCGCTATTGTCCATTAGATGTGAGTAAGCCGGAAGACTATGAGAGATTATTACAAGTCGTTCGTGAAAGGGAAGAAGAACTACATATAAAAGGGAATAGAATGTTCTATCTTTCTGTTGCTCCTGAATTTTTTGAGACAATCGCTTTAAATATTAAGGAAAGCGGACTTGATAAAACGGATGGATGGAAACGCCTAATGATTGAGAAACCGTTCGGGCACGACCTTACATCTGCTCGTGAGCTGAATGATAAGCTTAGTCGCACGTTTGAAGAAGACGAGATATACCGTATTGATCATTATTTAGGTAAGCCGATGATTCAAAACCTTGAAGCACTAGAGTTTGCAAATCCTGTTTTACAATCGATTTGGAATAAAGAACATATAGCGAATGTACAAATCACAGCGAGTGAAACAGTTGGGGTTGAAGAAAGGGCAGGATATTATGATCAGGCAGGAGCCATTCGAGATATGGTTCAAAATCATATGTTACAAATATTAATGATGACTGCTATGAATTTGCCGGAAAAGGTTAATGCATGTGAAATTCGAGAGGAAAAGCGAAAGGTAATGGAGGCGCTTCGTAAAGTGAAAAAAGAAGACGTTCAAAACCATATCATTCGCGGACAATATAGTGCAGGTGAGATAAATGGCGGACAAGTTGTAGCATATAAAGAGGAGCCAGGAGTAAATCCTTCTTCTAATATAGACACATTTGTTGCTGCTCGCTTGTGGATCGATAATCCATTTTGGACTGGCGTTCCCTTTTATATACGAACAGGTAAACGAATGAAAGAAAAGTCTACTCGTATTGTAATCGAATTTAAAAATACGTTAAAACAGCAATATCAAGATAGTAATCCAAATGCAGCACCTAACTTGTTAATAATTGAAATTAGCCCAGGTGAGAACGTTTCATTACAGTTAAATAGTAAAAATCCATTGAAAAATGGAGAAATTGAACCGATACGTATTAACTTTACTTGTGAGCAAGCGGATGTGGGAGTACCTGAAGCGTATGAAAGACTCATTCATGATGCTGTGAGTGGAGACGCTACATTCTTTGCACATTGGAGAGAAGTTGAATTGTCATGGGAATGGGTACAACCAATTCTTGAAGCATTCGAGGAAAACTTATTACCACTTCATGAATATGAGTCTGGTTCATATGGTCCAGAGGCATCTAATGAATTATTGCAAGAAAGTGGATTTAAATGGTGGTTAGATCAAGAAACGAAAAAATAAGTACTTTCTTTCATGAAAGCATGTAGGGGGACGATTACTATGACACAAAACATAAATCAATTAGCAGTGAATACAATTCGTACGTTATCAATTGATGCTATTAATGCGGCAAATTCAGGTCATCCAGGTCTTCCGATGGGAGCAGCGCCAATGGCTTATGCATTATGGGCGAATCATTTAAATCATAATCCTAATCATCCAAAATGGTTTAACCGTGATCGCTTCGTTTTATCGGCGGGACATGGATCTAGCTTATTATATAGCCTACTTCATTTAGCTGGATATGACGTTTCAATTGATGACTTGAAAAACTTCAGAAAGTTAAATAGTAAAACACCAGGACATCCTGAGTTTGGTCATACTTCTGGAGTTGAAGCGACGACAGGCCCGTTAGGACAAGGGATTGCCAATGCTGTCGGAATGGCAATGGCAGAAGCGCATTTAGCAGCGAAGTTTAATAAGGATGGTCACTCTATTATAGATCACAATACGTACGCTTTAGTCGGAGACGGTGATTTAATGGAAGGTGTCGCTTATGAAGCGATGTCAATGGCAGGACATATGAAACTTGGCAAGTTAATTGTGCTGTATGATTCAAATGAAATTTCACTTGATGGTGAATTAAACATTGCTTTCTCTGAAGATATGCAGAAAAGGGTAGAATCTGCACATTGGCAATATGTAAGAGTTGAAGATGGAAACGATGTTGATGCGATTACAAAAGCGATTCAATTAGCGAAAGATAATACGGACCAGCCTACTCTTATAGAGATTAGAACCGTTATAGGTTACGGAAGTCCAAAAGTTGCTGGAACGAACAAAGCACATGGTAACCCGCTTGGAGTAGAAGAAGCGACAGCGACAAAACAAGTGTATGGTTGGCATTATGAAGAAGACTTCTTTGTACCTGAAGAAGTAACAGTTCATTTTAATGAACTGAAACAAAAAGGTATTGAAAAAGAACGTGGCTGGAATGAGCAGTTCAACTTATACAGAGAGTCAAATCCTGCACTAGCAGATGAATTAGAAAAAGCAATTACAGGTGAAGTTTTAATCGAAGCGAAAGACATTTTATCCTTCGATACTGAAAAAACGATTTCAACTCGTGTTGCAAGTGGGGAAGCTATTAATCATTATGTGAAATCGATTCCTTCTATTTTCGGTGGAAGTGCAGATCTTTCTCATTCTACGATGACAGATATAAAAGGTGAAGCAGTGTATGCGGTAGAATCGTATGCTGGCCGAAATATATACTTCGGTGTACGTGAACATGCAATGGGCGCAGCAGCGAATGGACTGGCTCTTCATGGAGGAGTAAAACCGTTTGTGAGTACATTCTTTGTATTTAATGACTATCTTCGTCCATCTATTCGACTGGCTGCATTGCAAAAGTTACCTGTTACGTACGTATTTACACATGATTCAATTGCTGTAGGAGAAGATGGTCCAACGCATGAACCTATTGAACATTTAGCAGCTCTTCGGGCAATTCCTGGTTTAACAGTTATCCGTCCGTCAGATGCAAATGAAACAGCAAGTGCGTGGGCGTATGCTTTACAGCAAACGGATGGTCCAGTCGTTTTAGTACTTAGCCGTCAAAATTTACCGGTGTTTCATGAAACGAAAGCAAACATAGAGAATCTTTCTAAAGGGGCTTACGTGTTAACACAAACGAATGAAAATCCGGATGTAATTTTAATTGCGACAGGTTCTGAAGTATCCTTAGCTGCTAGTGCAAAAGCGAAACTAGAAGAAGACAATGTCTCTGTTCGTATCGTTGCAATGCCAAGCTGGGAGTTATTCGATCACCAATCGAAAGAATATAAGGAATCCGTTCTTCCGTCTTCTGTAACGAAACGAGTATCTCTTGAGATGGGCGTATCTCTCGGTTGGGAACGTTATGTAGGACAAGAAGGAAACATATTATCGATTGAAACATTTGGAGCTTCAGGAACTGGGGCTGAAGTCATGAATCTATTTGGATTTACGACAGAAAATGTTGTTCAAATTACTAAAAATGTATTGGATTCTTAAGCTATGACTGTGAATACCTTTCCGTACATATCAGTGCTGCAAGGTATTCCAGATTGTAGTGATATGAATTTGTAATAAAAGATGATTTGAGGAGGAATTATATTATGCAAGTAGGATTAATTGGCTTAGGTAAAATGGGATTAAACTTAGGGAAAAATTTAATCGATCATAAACATGAAGTAGCAGCATTTGATTTGAATGCAAGTGCAGTGGAAGAAATGAAAGAGTACGGGGCAACAGGTGCATCTAGTTTAAATGAACTTGTTCAGTCATTACAATCACCAAGAGTTCTTTGGGTTATGGTACCACACGCTGTTGTAGATTCTGTTATCGATGAGGTTACACCACTTTTATCAAAAGGAGATATTTTAATTGAAGCGGGTAATTCACATTATAAAGAGTCTATTCGCCGATATGAGCAACTAAAGAAAGATGGTATTCACTTTATGGATGCAGGAACTTCTGGCGGAATGGAAGGCGCTCGTAATGGTGCTTGTTATATGATCGGAGGAGATCAAGAAGCTTGGGACGTCGTTGAACCTATCTTCCGCGATACTGCTGTAGAAAATGGATACTTATATGCTGGAAAAGCTGGTAGTGGTCACTTCTTAAAAATGGTTCACAACGGAATTGAATACGGTATGATGGCTGCTATTGGTGAAGGATTTGAGATTCTAGAGAAAAGTGAATTTGACTACGATTATGAAAAAGTATCAAGAGTATGGAACAACGGTTCAGTAATCCGTTCATGGTTAATGGAATTAACAGAAAATGCATTTTCTAAAGATGCAAAACTGGATGAAATTAAGGGTGTTATGCATTCTTCTGGTGAAGGAAAATGGACAGTAGAAACGGCATTAGATCTTCAAACAGCAACTCCTGTTATCGCAATGTCTCTATTAATGCGCTACCGCTCATTAGACAATGATACATTTACAGGAAAAGTAGTAGCTGCTCTGCGCAATGAATTTGGCGGACATGCAGTAGAAAAGAAATAAATATCTTAAAAATTTAACTCATTGACGTTTAAAAAATGGAGGGAATAAATCATGAAGTTTTTTATTGATACTGCAAATCTTGAGGACATAAAAAAAGCATATAAACTTGGAGTTTTAGCTGGTGTTACAACGAATCCTTCTTTAGTAGCAAAAGAGGGCATTAAATTTGAAGACCGTATTGCAGAAATTTGTCAGGCAGTTCCTAAAGTTGAATCTGTTTCGGCAGAAGTAACGCCAGATGCTGTTACAGCTGAAGAGATGATTGCTCAAGCAGAGGAACTGATTAAGATTAACGGCGGCGATGAAAAAGTTACAATTAAACTTCCGATGACGTTAGCAGGATTAGAAGCTTGTCGCTACCTTACTGAAAAAGGTGTGAAAACGAACGTTACACTTATTTTCACGGTGAACCAAGCACTTTTAGCTGCTCGAGCAGGTGCAACGTATGTTTCTCCATTTTTAGGACGTTTAGATGATATTTCTGAAGATGGTGTATTATTAGTTGCTAAAATTGCTGAATTATTCGATGTTCATCAATTAGATACACAAATTATTGCGGCGTCTGTTAGACATCCAGATCATGTAACTCGTGTAGCGATGGCAGGTGCTCACATTGCAACAATTCCTTATAAAGTAATTGAACAACTTGCTATGCATCCATTAACAGATCAAGGTATTGAAAAGTTCGCTGCGGATTGGGCGAAAGCACCTAAATTATAATGTATAAAAGTAAGAGGCTTTCCGAAAATTGCTTTTCATGAGAGGAAAGATTCCTAGGTAACTTCATCGTTTAACTTGGATCCCGAGTTTGGAGTCTTACTATGTGAAAATAGCAAGAGAAGAAAGTGTCATTCACTTTTGAAGAAGGAAAATTTGCTTACGCGTAGCGTTTATCACAATAACATTACAATTATGAAAGAGAAATCTCCTTATCAGAGAGAGTAGGTAACATGTATCTCTGGTAAGGGAGATTCTTTTTATATAAATTATTATGTTGTGAAGATGAGTTGTATATCGATATATAAATTTTCACTCAAAAAAGAACTATATAGGTTCTTTTCATTGTATAGCATTTTTGAAAGGGTTTACATAAAGGGGTGGAACTGCGTATGAATATGTACCTTTTAATGATTACATTATTATCAATTGTAATTGTTATTTTAGGGGTATCGTGGTGGAGATGGCATGCGTTTATTAGTTTAACGATTGCAAGTTTGTTTTTAGCTATTATGTCTGGAATGCCAATGGATAAAATAGTGAGTGCTTATGAAACGGGAGTCGGAAGTGTTCTTGGGCATTTAGTAGGTATTTTAGTATTAGGTACAATTTTAGGGAAAATGATGGCAGAGTCAGGTGCTGGTGGCGGATTTAAGCAAATTCTTATCGATAGTGGTGTAGGCAATGCTATTGCTCAAATGTCTGAGCATTTAGCGCTATCTCCAATTGTATTAGCATTTATGGTAGCTGGATTAATTCGAATTGCGACAGGGTCAGCGACAGTCGCTTTAACAACAGCAGCAGGCATCGTTTCACCAATCATTGAAAATACGACAGGTGTGAATTTAGAGTTGCTCGTCATTGCAACAGGTGCAGGAGCATTAATGTTTTCACACGTAAACGATGCTGGGTTCTGGATGGTAAAAGAATACCTAGGTTTAACAGTGAAAGAAACATTTAAAACATGGACAGTATTAGAAACATTACTTTCATTTATCGCTTTTGGAGGAGTTTTACTACTCGATATGTTTATTTAAAATAAGGATGTTTTTATGGTGGGATACTGTAGTAATTTTTTGTTAGGAGGAAGAAACGGTGAGTTCAAAATATATGATTGGTGTAGACATTGGGACAACTAGTACAAAATCAGTTCTATTTTCTACAGATGGATCTGTTATTGCAAGTCATGGAATTGAATATCCTTTATATTCTCCTACGCCGGAAACAGCAGAACAAGACCCAGAAGAAATTTTTCGTGCAGTAATACATACGATTAAAGAAACTGTACAGACAAGTAGTGTACAGCCGCATGATATTCTTTGTGTTTCTTTTAGTTCGGCAATGCATAGTATCATTGCTGTAGATGAGAAGGGAAAGCCGTTAACGAGATGTATTACTTGGGCAGATAATAGAAGTGCAAGCTGGGCAGAGAAAATAAAGAATGATATGAATGGTCATGAAATTTATTTACGGACTGGGACACCAATTCATCCGATGTCACCACTTTCGAAATTAGTTTGGCTACAAAATGAGCAGGCAGAATTGTTCGCAAAAACTTATAAATTTATTTCTATTAAAGAGTATGTTTTTTATAACTTATATACCGTTCTCCTTGCTTTAAAAGAACTCATTGGTGAACCGAAAAAAATTCAAGCGACAGGCGGTTTTGCAAGATCGGAACTTTGGAGACAGATGATGGCGGATATTTTTCACCAAGACGTATATGTTCCCGAAAGTTTCGAAAGCTCTTGCTTAGGAGCTGCCATACTCGGCTTATATAGTTTAGGTGAAGTAGATACGTTACATGTAGTTTCTGAAATGGTAGGTGCGAATTTCTACCATGAACCAAACATGGAAAGTGTGGAAAAATATAAAGATTTAACACCAATCTATATTCGTCTGTCCCGTCAATTGGAAGAAGAATATGAAAGTATAGCAGATTATCAAAAAAAGTGGGTTTAAAGGCTATTTTGCAAGAAAATATGGTAACGTATAAAGAGGTACTCCAATTTTTTGGGATACTCTTTCAACATAAAATATGTTAAGAAGTATGATGAACGAAAAATATAGGGAGAGAGGGTTATGAAAATGAAGGATAATAAAGAGTTTATTGGATATGTTGGAACATACACGAAAGAAAATAGTGAAGGAATATATAAGTTTACGTTAGACACGGAAGCAAAGAAAATTAGTAATGTAACACTTGCGGCTAAGCTAGATAACCCTACATATGTAACGATTAATCGAAAGAATGAATATCTCTACTCTGTTGTTAAGGAAGGCGAATCTGGTGGTGTAGCTGCTTATTCGATTAATAGTAAAACTGGAGAGCTAACGGAAGAAAACAGACAAGTAGTAGAAGGGGCTTCTCCTTGTCATGTGAGCGTTGATAGTGGAAATCATACAGTAGTTACAGCAAATTACCATAAAGGAACGATTGAATCTTTTGAAGTAAATGAAGATGGAACTATAAATCCTGCCACATCGATTATGGCGCATGAAGGTTCAGGTCCAAATAAAGAAAGACAAGAAAAACCACATGCACATTATGCGGGACATACTCCTGATGAAAAATATGTAGTGGGTGTTGATTTAGGGATAGATAAAATAATTACGTATGAAATAAAAGATAGTAGATTAACAGAAGTGAATCGTTTATCTGTAAATCCAGGGAGCGGTCCGAGACATATTACTTTTCATCCAAATGGAAAGTATGCGTATGTGATGACGGAGCTTAGTTCAGAGGTTATTGTGTTAACATATAATCCGGCAGAAGGATCATTTACAGAATTACAGTATATTTCTACTGTTCCAGAAGAGTTTGATGAAAATAATCAAGGAAGTGCAATTCATATTTCTTCTGACGGCCGTTTTGTATATGCAGGTAATCGTGGTCATAATAGTATTACTGTTTTCAGCGTGGATGAAAATTCAGGTCAGCTTACATTTGTTGCACATACATCTACAGAAGGAAATTGGCCAAGAGACTTTGTATTAGATCCTACTGAAAAGTTTCTTGTTGCTACAAATGAAAAATCACATAATCTTGTGCTATTTTCAAGAAGTGAATCTACAGGTAAGTTAACACTTTTACAATCTGATGTTGCTGTGCCAGAGCCTGTTTGTGTGAAGTTTTTGAACGTTTAACTTAAGTTTTCATTTCATATAGCAGTGTCGTTATTTGTCGGTAAGTCGATATCCTTTGTCGAAACGTCGATATATTAAAATAATCGTTGATATAATTGAAGTTGTGTTCGATATATTTGAAAAATCGTTGATATAATTTCATATGCCTAAAAAAAGCAAAGCGATATCGCTTTGCTTTTTACTGTTTTTTCTTAGGTCTACGTACTAACTCGCCGCCGCAGTTTGGACAAACGTTGTGTCTTTCTTCTGTACATGGTGCACAAAATGTACATTCATATACGCAAATGTATGCTTCAGAATCTTGTTCTAGCGATTGATCGCAAATTTGACAGTTTGTTTTCATTTGTAGTGCCATAGTAATTCTCCTTTTTGTTTGAATTTTTATAATTTAATTATAATTCATTGGGTAGAGTTAGTCCTTTTCAATTGAAAGGAAATCGAATGATAAAGTTGTGATTTGAAATGAAAGATGCTTGTTTATTTTTAAATTGATTATTTTGTGCAGTTAGAATATTATGAAATAGTCAAAAGACAACAGGGGGTATACATTTTGACTAATCATAGCGAATATTTAAAAGCAAACTGCGAAAAATGCTTCGGTCTATGTTGCGTTGCATTACCGTTTGCAGCATCGGTAGATTTTGCAGTGAATAAAGATGGTGGTAAACCATGTTCCAATTTACAATCAGATTTTAAATGCAGTATACATAAAAACCTTAGAGGAAAAGGTTATAAAGGCTGTACAGTATTTGAATGTTTTGGCGCTGGACAGAAAATTTCTCAAGTTACGTTTAACGGGATTGATTGGCGGAAAGAGGCTAAGCATGCGAGAAAAATGTATGATGCTTTTCCGGTTATGCATCAGTTGCATGAAATGCTTTGGTATTTGAATGAGGCGATTCTTTTAAAGGCAACACAGCCAATTCATAAAGAGCTGAAGACCGCAATTGAGGAGACAGAGCGACTTTCGAATTTAAATCCAGATGAGTTAATGAAAATAAATGTTCCATTACACAGAGCGGAAGTGAACATTCTTCTTTTAGAAACGAGCGAACTAGTATGGAAAGAAATGAATACTGCGCGTAAAAAACGAATCATTCACCGCGGAGCAGATCTTATGGGAGCAAATTTGAAAAAGAAAAATTTACAAGGGGCGAATTTAAGAGGAGCATATTTAATTGCGGCAAACTTAAATGGAGCAGACTTACGAGGGGCGGATCTCATTGGAGCAGATTTACGAGATGCAGATATTCGTGGGGCGGATTTTACAAATAGTATTTTTCTGACGCAAGTTCAAGTTAATGCGGCAAGAGGGGACAAACATACGAAATTACCGAAATTATTGTCCCGTCCGTCGCATTGGAGTGCGTAAAGAGTGTATACGAACAGGCAGAGATTAAGAATCTCTGCCTGCTTTTTATTTCTTTTCAAAAGTAGTAATTAAAACGCTACATATAATAAGAATACCACCAATAAAAAAGTTACTACTCAATGTCTCGTTTAAGAGTAACCAACCAAGCAACGATCCGACGATAGGCTGGAAGAAGAAAAATAACGAGCCGATGCTTGCGTCCATTAATTCTAATCCTTTATTCCAAAGGAAAAAGGCACCTGCTGTTGAGACGATTCCTAAATAAAGTACGCCTAATAGTACGTACATATTCATATGTTCAATTGGGGTTGATTGGAATTCCCATACCATAAAAGGTGTAATAAAAAAGAGTGAAAAGAATATAGCGTACGTTGTAATCACTAAAGATGAAAATTTGGCTGAAGCAATTTTTACATAAATAGATAGTAAAGCCCACGTAATAGCTGCCCCAACTAATATGATTGTACCGATAAAATAGGAGCCAATTTCAATATCCCATCCGATTACGATAATGACACCGATTGTCGCTATGATAGTAGATAAAAGTCTACGAGCGGTTAGTTTTTCTTTTAAAATGATCGCTGCAAATATAACGATAAATGCAGGTGTAGCTGATGTTACTAAAGAGCCTGTATGGGCGTCGGATAATTTTGTTCCGATAAATTGACAAGTGATCGAAATGAAATATCCGATAAATCCAATCCAAGCGAATAGGAGCCAATCTTGTTTGTGAATGGTTACTTTTTTCTTTTGTTTTTTCTCAGCTATTTTCAAAATGCCATATAAAACAACAAAAGCAATGATAAAGCGTAGCCAAACGAGTGTTAGTGGTGGGATAAAGTCGAGTACATATTTGCTAACAACATACATACCGCCCCATATACTTGCTGCTAGTGATAAACATATAGCTCCTAAAATTGTTTGTTTCATTTGAAGTACCTCCGTCTATTTTTAGGGTATTATGGGTTCCCTAAGACGAGGCATGGTACACGTGTTATATGATTGCCCGTCTTAGTTTATAGACGGCCTACAGGTTGATCATTTTCGAATGAAGTGTTGTAGTACATGCGTGCATTCCTCCTTCATATTTTATAATGATATTATAACTCAATTTTCAGTTTAGTAGGAATTTTATTGTGCAGAGTTGATTTTTAGAAAATGGGAGAGCATGTGATTTCATGAATATATTTCGTTAGCACGTCGCATTATAAAATTATTAATCTATTTATTCAGTTAGTTAAAATAATAGTTTGTAAGCGAAAGAAAACATATGTAATTTTGTGTAAATTATGAACAATAAACTGTCACGTTTGACTGTACAGTTTATGTATTGTATGATGTTAGTAATATAAACAAGGGGGGAAGATCGTTGGGAAGGTGTATCGAATCGGACAGTTGGCTCTCATGGCTCACGTGTCGAAACGAACGATTGATTATTATACGAATCTAGGTATCTTAAAAGCGGAGCGATCTCAATCTAATTATCGCTATTACGACGAAACAGCATTTGAGACATTACAATTTATTGAGAAGTGCAAAGAAATGCATATGCCGCTTTGTGAGATTAAAGAGAAAATCGAGGAGAAGAAGAAGCTGCTCGGTATCAATGAACACGTTTCGAAACAAGTGAATGAAGTGACAGACCATATTCATCGATTAGAAGTAGAGCTAACGGAATTAAAGCCGCTTTTAGATGGATTGACTGATTCACAACGTGAAAAAATATCGAAATCTTTATCAGGTCAAACGACAGCTTTAATACAGACACTTGCTCTATTATTATAGAACAAGTGAAATCCGACCTCTTTAATTTTTGTATCGGGCTATGTTTTCTAAGAAAGAAATAAGAAAACATTATAGTATACAGGAGGTGGACACCTTAGTTTTTTAACTAAGGGGATTCATTGGAAATATTTAATTTAGTCATGGTTGCGATTTTAATCGCATTTACTGGATTTTTCGTAGCAGCTGAGTTTGCGATTGTAAAAGTACGTTCAAGTCGTATTGATCAGCTTGTTGCAGAAGGAAAACGCGGTGCTTTAGCAGCGAAAAAGGTAACAACAAATTTAGATGAATATTTATCTGCTTGTCAATTAGGTATTACAGTTACAGCTATGGGATTAGGTTGGTTAGGTGAACCGACAATTGAAAAGTTATTACACCCGTTATTTGAGAAATGGAACTTAAACCCTTCTATTTCATCAGTATTAACATTTGGTCTTGCTTTTATGTTAATGACGTATTTACACGTTGTAGTAGGGGAATTAGCTCCTAAAACGATGGCAATTCAAAAGGCTGAAAAAGTAACATTATTATTTGCAGCTCCACTAATGATGTTCTATAAAGTGATGTATCCATTTATTTGGGTATTAAATGGTTCAGCTCGTGTGATAACTGGTTTATTCGGTTTAAAACCGGCTTCTGAACATGAAGTAGCTCATACAGAGGAAGAGTTACGCCTTATTCTTTCAGATAGCTATGAAAGTGGCGAAATTAATCAAGCTGAATACAAGTATGTAAATAACATTTTTGAATTTGATAATCGTATTGCAAAAGAGATTATGGTACCGCGAACAGAAATCGTTGGTTTCTACCTGGAAGATTCAGTAGAAGAACACATGAAAGTAATCCAAAATGAGCGATACACACGTTATCCGATTTTTGGGGAAGATAAAGATGATATTATCGGTATGGTCAACGTAAAAGATTTCTTTATTCGATATATGACCGAGGATCAAAAAGATTTATCATCCATTCGCTCGTATATGCGTCCGATTATTGAAGTGATGGAAACGACTCCAATTCACGATTTATTACTTCAAATGCAGAAGAAGCGAATTCCGATGGCTGTTTTATATGATGAGTACGGAGGAACAGCTGGAATTGTAACGCTTGAGGACATCTTGGAGGAAATCGTCGGCGAAATTCGTGATGAATATGATGAGGATGAAGCACCACCAATCCAACATGTGAACGAGCAACATATCATTGTTGATGGAAAAGTGCTTATCTCAGAAGTGAAAGATTTATTTGGATTACACATTGAAGAAGATGATGTGGATACAATCGGTGGATGGATTATGATGCAAAATCATGAAATCGAAGAAGGACAACACGTTGAGGCGGAAGGTTATGAATTTAAAGTGTTAGAAAAAGATGCTTACCAAATTAAACGTGTTGAAATTCGTAAGATGGAAGAGGAACAAGAAGAAGAAAAAGCAGCAACTGTGTAAGTTGCTGCTTTTCTTCTAAAGTATAAAAAATGAGAAATTAGGAGCGGATATTTTGATTCAAGCAGCCTTACGTGTATATCGATTACAATTGTATGTGATCTTTAGTGGTTTACTACTTATGTGGACGATTACTCCGTTTGGAAAACAAGTAACAGGGTTTGGGATCGGATTAGCTGTAAGTGCATATTGCCTTTGGTTATTAGCTCGTAGAGTGGAGAAACTTGGGAAAAGTATTGTAATGAAGGAAAAGGCTCCAGGATTAGGAGTTTTAAACCGATTTGCAGCTGCCATTTTAGGAGCTATCATCATGTATGAAATTGAGCATGAAATGGAAATGTGGGCGTTTGGTACAGGCATTTTAGGTGGTCACTTTTTAATGATTGCGAATTTAGCTTATGCAAATATGCAGTTAGTGAAAGAAGAAGAGAAGCAAAGGGAACATGCTTCGAAAAACATAGAGCGATGATGAAAGGGACCTAATGGGGTTCCTTTTTTAGTTTAGCGATATGATACAAGTAATTAAATTAACGACAAATATAATACGCTTCTTTTTTACGTTTTTCAATAGCATGAAAAATAATAAAAAAAAATTAAAAAACCCATCGATTTCTTAAGGTTATGTATGTTATCATGACAAAAGACTTTTTGAAAGAGGTGGATATCAATGTTACAAGCGCTACTTATTTTTGTGCTTCAAATTATTTACGTTCCCATTTTAACAATTCGTACGATTTTGCTTGTAAAGAATCAAACAAGATCCGCTGCTGGCGTAGGATTGTTAGAAGGAGCTATTTACATTGTCAGTTTAGGTATTGTGTTTCAAGATTTATCAAATTGGATGAACATCGTTGCCTATGTCATTGGCTTTAGTGCGGGACTGTTATTAGGCGGTTATATAGAGAATAAATTAGCAATTGGTTATATTACGTATCAAGTTAGTTTACTAGACCGTTGTAATGAATTAGTAGATGAATTACGTCACTCTGGATTTGGCGTTACTGTATTTGAAGGCGAAGGTATTAATTCTATACGTTATCGATTAGATATCGTTGCAAAGCGTTCTAGAGAAAAAGAACTGTTAGAAATTATTAATGAAATTGCACCGAAAGCGTTCATGTCTTCTTATGAAATCCGCTCATTTAAAGGTGGATATTTAACGAAGGCGATGAAGAAAAGAGCATTAATGAAAAAGAAAGATGAACATGCATCGTAAAGAAAAGAGAGTAGTGTATTTTTAAAAGCTCCCATATGTAAAAGAGAGGAATCTACATCAAAATAGATTCCTCTCTTTTTTATTGTTAATTGAAAAACTAAATCGTATAATTATTTTTTCTACTCATCCTCAAATTAATGATTAGCCATATAACTTGAAAAAATACCGGTATGATAAACGCGATTAATATAACGATAAGTGATATGGATTTAATTTCGGGTGTTTGAATGACACCGGCACCATCAACATCTCGTAGCCAAATAATAGCTGCCCATATTCCAAAAACGATAATCCAAAATATGTTACCAATCCACCAAGAAATCCATCGTTTTTTCATGTTAGCACCCCTTACATTTATCCACTGTTAAAAGTATATTTTCGTTCGTTACATTTATAATGAAACAACTTTAAAATTAGTTTTTAACCGTATATCTAACTTGTTTGAAGGTAACTATTTCTCCATCATCATTATCATCTTTCGTTTGTAAAAGTTGAACTTTTGGTTTGTAGTCCGTCCTATGAGCGTGTTCAATATCTTTAATGTTAAGCTTGTAGGATTCATCATTCTTTAGCTTTTGTTCCAATACTTTTTTATTCGCAACATAAATAAAAGTCACTTTATTTTCATCAATACCTTCAGTCTTAATTTCTAATTCATTATCTTTTGTTGTAATCGTTGGTGTTAATAATTCCATACTACCGTTTCCAGTTTCTAAAGAATTTTCTGCTATAGTTGAACATCCTGATAAAATGATTCCGGTGAATAGAAGAACAGCTAATTTCTGTTTCATAACATCCCTCAATTCCATGTGATTTTTGATGTTGGTATTGCTAGATTACTAGTGTGGGGCGAAAATATTTAGTTAGTACTGTTTTTTATTGTACCATAATATGTAAATTATAGCAGGCTGTATATTCAATTTACCGGAGACTGAAAAATTTACTGATTGTTGTAAATTCGTGTATTTTTAATCGGAATGTAGACAGGAGAAAGAATTTTTTATGGAAATTACAATTTTTACATTTTACAATAATGATAGGAAATAGATGAATTCATTCACTTCGGAGGTAGTTATTTGAACATTAATGAGAAGGCAATTGAAATGTTTGAACAAAATAAATATGAGGAAGCAATGGAACTGTTTCACCGAGCAGTACATGAATCTAGAGACGTACAATCTCTCAATAATCTTGCTTGGATGTACTTTTACGAGGAAGAGAATGATGAGAAAGCTCTTGAATTAATAGGAGAAGTTGTTAAGTTGAACCCTTCTTCATACTTTCCTTATAACATCTTAGGGGACATTTACATGAAACAAAAAAAGTGGGAAGAAGCGAAAGAAGCATTCCAAAAATCTATTTCGATTCAACCATCCGATGAAGCATATCACAATGTAGCTGTAGCTCATTATAATCTTGGAGAGCTGGAAGAAGCTTCGGAATTTTTCTTGCGAGTTGCAGGGGATTCGGATTATATCATGTATAGCTATGTAAAATGTTTAATTGATTTAGGGCGAACGACAGAAGCGAAAGAGAAGTTAGATGCTTTTAACAGGAAATCTGATAATTTTTTAGGAGAAATGATGGTAGCAGATTTATATGTTGAGTTGAATTGCTATAAAGAAGCAATTGAATGGTTCGAAAAGGGATACAAAGAATGTTGGAAAAGTCCCAATTGGATTGGTAGATTTGTTTATGCTCTATATAAAGTGAATAATTCCTCGCGTATACATGAAGTTATACAGGAATCTATCGAAGCAAAAACAGCAGAAATAGAAGATGTCGAGAATGAAGAAGTAGAAGAAAATTGGACAGAGAACGATAAGAAAGAGTTAATTGAGGAATATACAAAAGAGAATAATTACTATAAAACAATAATAGGACGTATTAAATCTGGATATGTTCCAGACTTAGAATTTGAAACGGATTATATAGGGGGGTGCTATTTATTTGGTTGTAAAAGACATAATCATCTTGAATATGAACAATAAAAAGATTCGACTGTCAAATATGATGGTCGAATCTTTTTCGTTATAGGTCGCTTGTATTACATAGGTATATATCTATCCTCTTTAGAGTCCACTTTTTTTATATTCAAAATATGTAGTGAAATAAAACCAGTAAGCCCTATTCCGCCAAAAATAAGCCATGGTGTATACATTTGGTTTAAATTTGATGTAAACCATGTACCGATATAGTTACCGATGATAAAACCAAATGCGAGTGATAGTTGATAAAATCCGAAGTAAGTAGCTGTATATGATTCATTACTGTAATTTGCAGTGGCGATATCAGCGTTAGGTAATACGAGTGTTTCACCGATTGTAAAGAAAATTACACAAATAAATAGCCAATATGGGTGTTGAAATAAAGGAATGAGTAAAAAGGAAATACTCATTAATAAAACACCGTATTTAATAAAGGAAAGGGTGTTGTATTTGAGAAAGGGTTTTCGAAATAACACCATAAATATGACGCCTGTTATTGCATTTATCGTAATGACTAATGTAGCAAGTTGATTGCTATTACTAATGTTTTTCATATGAAGTGGAAGTGCGACGGTAAGCTGTGTAAACATAATATAGAAGAAAATCATGATAAATGAAAACAGAAGGAAAGACTTGTTTTGTAAGATGGCCTGTATTCCTAATGTAATAGACGTGTTTTCAGTAGTGACTTGGAAGTGGTTTTTAAGTAAGTAAAAGATTAAAGCAAATATCAGCATAAGAGATCCTGTTAGAGAGAAAGCATAGAGTGGATCGAGTAAGAGTAAGAACCCTCCTGCAATTGGTCCGATTATTGCACCACAATTAAAGCTAAGGTTTAAATATGTAAATAAATTTTTTCTTGTATGAGCTGGTTGTGATCCAAATATAGCGCGAGCAGCAGGTTCGTAAAATGCAGTTCCGAAGCCAATAAGTGCAGAAGAAATAGAAATTGTATAGAAATCAGAACATATTCCCAAAGCGATAAATCCGATTCCTCTTAAAAATAATCCGGCTATAATCATAATGATATAGCCTATTTTGTCAGCAATTAATCCTGAAAATAAAGGGATAACTCGTGATGTAATTATCATAACCGTCAACACTGTTCCTACTTGAAAAGCTGAAAAATGGAGAAAGGTTAATAGATAAATAGCTAAAAATGCGTATACTGCAAAATACCCAAAAGACATAAAAAATGAAGAAATAAGCATGAAACGTATCGGTGTTGAGAAACTTTTCATAGAAATCCTCCTAATATTGTAACCAGTAAAATTATTTGATGGTTAACTATTTTATATTATAATTATACATAAAGTCAGAAAAAAGTAAATTTTAAGAAGAAGGTGGATGAAATTGAATCAAAATGCACCAAATGAATTAGAGTATATTCGAGAGTTTTTAAATACATGGAGAATACCAAACGATACGAGAGAGCCAATTGATTTGCTGCAAACAGAAGAGGATATAAAGCTCTTTATGAAAGAATATTTTCATGAAGAGCTTCCATTTCATACGATAGAAGAATTAAAAAGTTTTCGAGAAGATATTCGGATGACAATTGAAGGAGAAGGATCGTTGCAAAAATGGTTAGAGAAATACCCATTTCATGTACATATAAAGGAAGATATGAAAGGTATTATATATGAACCAGTATACGAAGAGAATGTGTATACAAAAATATTAAGCATTGTGTTTATCTCGATTCAAGAAAGTTTGTGGGGAAGGTTAAAAGCATGTCCAGATTGTCGCTGGGTATTTTACGACCATTCGCGAAATGGAAGCAAAAGATGGTGCGGTATGTATGCTGGAGAAGAAGGAGGAAGAGCGTGCGGTACAATTGCAAAAGTGAAAAATTATCGAGCGAAGAGAAAAGGAAGAACGGGTTATAATGTGTAATTAATAGTAGGGGAAGAAAATGGATGGGGGAATGTAGAATATGAAAGGTACACAAATGTTAGCTTTAAATAAAAAGTGTTGGGATACAGTTGCACCTTATTTCTTTCAAGTGGACTGTTTACCGAAATATGGCCCGTATACAGCGTCTGAAGATGAGATTCATTTGTTCGATTTAATCAGAAATAAAAAGGTTCTTGATATTGGATGTGGAAGTGGGCATTCGTTGCAATATATGGCGGAACATGGTGCAGAAGAATTGTGGGGACTTGATCTTTCGAGCACACAAATTGAAACGGCACATGAAACGTTACAGTCATGGAATCCAAAGTTAATATGTGGAGCAATGGAAGAGGAAAGGGGTATTCCGAAAGGGTATTTTGACATAGTATACTCTATCTATGCATTAGGTTGGACTTCAGATTTAAGAAAAACGTTGGAATTAATTTATTCTTATGTAAAGCCAGGAGGAAGCTTTATTTTTAGTTGGGAGCATCCCGTATATTCAAACTTAATGTATGGAACAGAGGAGATTGCTTTCAGCTCGTCTTATCATGAAGAAACTCCTATTATGTTTGAAACATTTAAAGGGGAGGATGTACAAGCGACATTATATAAACGAAAAATGAGTACATACATAAATGAGTTAAATAGAGTTGGTTTTACAATTGAGAGGATTGAAGAGCCTGAACCATCGAGCTCGTTTGATGAAGAACTAGCTGAGCCGTCTACGAAATATTATTCGTTACATAAAGCTAGGATGGTGCCGACTACTTTTATTATTAAGGCAAGAAAATGAAAAATACAGCGTACGCTTTTTTCAGTGTACGCTGTATTTTATTAAAGGTTAGTACTTATCTTTTCGGTTGAAAAATATGTTGAAAGAAGTATTTGTGATGTAAGTTATCTACAATTTTATTTGCTTGATATGTGCGATGTTGCTCGAGTCGGAGTCTTTGCTCCATCATTTTGATTGCGTGATCAGATAAACGTAACATAATACATATCCCCTTTTCTATAAATATAGGTGACTATTTGGTATCGATCCCATATTTATAACTAAGGAGGCAAAATGTGTAGCATAGGCAAAAAGCACCTTCCTCTCCCATTACGCTTACGAGGTTAGCTGTCGGACTCGGGAAGTGAGAGTTCCCTACTTAAAAAAGATTCGCCCCAAGTAGCATAGCTACAAAAGTGGTTCCCCCGCTCCAAAATTTGGACTCAGCAAAAGGTTTTATAGAGTAAAAGATAACATAAATAATCAGGTTAGTCAAACTATTTATTGTTTTCTGTCTTTTTTAGCGAGGTTAAAATCACACCATCAGGCAATACGATATTTTGTACTTCGATAAAGCCATGTTTTTTATATAAAGACAAAGCAGGTATATTTTCTTTCCCTGTTTGTACAATATATGTTTTCGAAGAGGAGAACATGTCAAATATATATAGTAATAGCTTCGTCGCAATTCCTTTATGGAAATGATTAGGGGATACGACTAAACGATGAATATCCACTTCTTCTTCATCTATTTTAAAAGAAATAAAACCAGCAAGTGTATCTTCATAAAAATAGCCGTAGAAAATTTCATCACATGATTGAATATCGGCTATAGTATCATAAAGTCGAGGGATAGCTGTACTATTTATATATTTTGCCTCGATTTTATAAGCGGGTATTTGAATGTTTAAAATAGAAGTAGCGGTTCTGTGAGAAGTTGTTACTAATTTTTGAATCATAGGGTAAAACCTCCTTTTAGACTTTCTTTTCATAGATTTGACAACATTTTTCTTTTTTGGATATAATAATTATAATAGCTACATAATCATTTAGTATGAAAAAGAATTACACTATAATAGAAATGGAGGACTAAAGATGGGATGGATTATCACATTAATAGTTGGTGCTATTATAGGTGCAATTGCTAGTTCTATAACGGGTAAAAATTTTCCAGGTGGTATGTTCGGCAATATAATTGCAGGTTTATTAGGTGCTTCGTTAGGTGGTAAGTTATTTGGATCCTTTGGGCCATCATTTGGTGGGATTCATGTCGTGCCAGCATTATTAGGAGCAATCGTGTTAATTTTTATTGTATCATTTGTAGTGAAAGCTGCAAAGAAATAGATATATAGATTATGATGAAAAGCCCTGAATAAGGGCTTTTCATCATTCGAAGAGGTGGTTTCGTTGGAGAAAATAAATATAAGAAAAAGAGATAAGCTGAAAAAGTTTTTTAGAGAACACAATTATTTAGCAGTGTTACTTGGGTTTGCACTATTGTTCATTAATATTTTACTACTAACAAAAATATCATTTGTTTTTACACCGTTTATCGTCTTTTTAAAAACAATTTTCTTCCCGGTATTATTAGCGGGCGTACTATTTTACATTTTGCATCCATTCGTTTCGCTTTTAGAAAAGAAAGGTGTTTCAAGAATCGTATCGATAGCTTCGATATACTTAATCGTAATTGGATTATTTGTGTTTTTAGTTTTAACGGTTATTCCAATTATTAAAGATCAAATTGATGCATTAATAGATAACTTACCGTATTTCGGTCATGAAATTGAACGAGCAGCACGTAGATTTGGGGAAAGTAATTTACTAGGGAAAATTCAGGAGAATTTAAATATTGATGTAGCGAGTATGGTAAAAGACTACACAGTTGATTTTACGAAGTCGTTATCATCAGTAACTGGTAATGTAACTGGATTTTTAAGCACTGTAACAGAGGTCGTTTTAACGTTTGTAATGGTTCCGTTTATATTGTTCTATCTTTTAAAAGATGGTGAGCAATTACCGAATCATTTCTTAAAGTTTATTTCAGAACAAAGACAACCAGCGGCAATGAGAATACTAGATGAGATGCATTATGCGATTAGTTCGTATATTAGAGGACAAATTATCGTTAGCTTATTTATCGGTATTATGCTATTAATTGGTTACCTTATTATCGGTATTAAATATGCGGTACTACTCGCTATTTTAGCGATGATTGTAAATATCGTTCCGTACGTAGGACCAATTATCGCAATTACACCAGCGTTAATTATCGCATTTATTGATTCGCCAGGGATGGTTTTAAAGGTAATTATCGTAATGATGGTAGTACAATTAGCAGAAGGTAAATTTATTTCTCCGCAAGTCATGGGGAAAAAGCTAGATATTCACCCAATTACAATCATTTTTATTATTTTAACTGCCGGAAATTTATTTGGAATTATGGGCATTATTTTAGCAATTCCAGGATATGCGATATTAAAAGTGTTAGTTACGCATGGTTATCGATTTGTTAAGTTAAATACGTAGGAAAAAGAGCTAAAACAGTATTATCTGTTTTAGCTCTTTTTTATTAACAATTGATTTGCATATTGGCGTGCCCATTGATCCGCTTCTAATATAGCATCTAGTGAAGGATCTTTTACGTTATGATGGGCTTCAACTGTTTTGTAAATTGTTTTTTCAATATCGAAAAAGGCAATTTCATTTTTTAAGAATAGTGCATTCGCAATTTCATTAGCTGCGTTTAATACAGCAGGAGTAGTACCACCAATTTTGCCACATTCATATGCGTATTGTAGACAAGGAAACTTCTCTAAATTTGGTTTTTCAAAATGTAAACTACCGATTTCTAATAAATTTAATTTTTCATAGGAAGAAGGTAGCCGAGTAGGGTAGTGAAACGCATATTGAATCGGCATCCTCATATCAGGAGCACCGAGCTGTGCTATAACTGATCCATCGATAAATTCTACTAAAGAATGAATAATACTTTCTTTATGAATCATTACATCAATTTTTTCATAAGGAATATCAAATAACCATCTCGCTTCCATTACTTCAAATCCTTTATTCATTAACGTGGCAGAATCAATCGTTAGTTTTGCCCCCATTAACCAGTTTGGGTGCTTTAAAGCATCTTTTGCTTGTAGAGTTTTCATTTCTTCACGTGTTTTATCACGGAATGCACCGCCAGAAGCTGTAACGATTAATTTGTCAATTTCTTTATTATTTTCTCCGTTTAAACATTGGAAAATAGCTGAATGTTCGCTATCGACTGGAATTAAACGACATCCGTTTTGTTTGGCCAGTTCAGTTACAATATGACCAGCTGCAACTAACGTTTCTTTATTAGCGATGGCAATATCTTTCTTCGCTTTTAATGCTTCAATTGTTGGGAGTAATCCTGAAACACCAACGACGGAACTTAATACAAGATTTGAATTAGGGTGAGTAGCTACTGCAATTAAGCCATCTGTTCCGTATGTGATTTTTGTGTTGGTTGAAATACGCGTACGAAGCGTGTCTGCTAATTCTTTTGTCGCGACGCTTACAATGCGAGGTTGAAACGTTTTGATTTGTTGTTCAAGAAGCTCGATATTATAATTTGCGGTTAAACCGACGATTTTAAAATGTTCGGGATGAGCTGAAACGACATCTAATGCCGATGTGCCGATGGATCCTGTTGAACCTAAAATGGATATATATTTTACCATGAAAAAACCTCCAAAGTTGTTTCGAGTATTTCTGCAAACCTATATAGTATTAGACAATTGAAGTGGAAATTCCTGCTAAATAAAATAGAAAATTCGGGTTTGTTTGGAAGTGAAATGTGATAAACTGTAAAAAATAACGAAAAGCGATGAAAGAGAAGAGTACATATTCAAAACTTTTTAGAGAGCTGATGTGTGGTGGAAATCAGTAAGGGATGAATATGGAATGGGCTCTGGAGCTTCTAACTGAAATGAGTAAGTAAAGACGGTTGCTTCACGTTAAGAAGTTGAAGTGAGCTATAATGATAGCTAATTAAGGTGGTACCGCAGGAGTCTCTCGTCCTTTTTTAAGGATGAGGGGCTCTTTTTATTTTGAGAAAGGAGGAGTTAGGATGAGTGACAAAATAATGTTAACAGGAATTAAGCCGACAGGTTATCCGCATTTAGGAAATTATATTGGTGCAATTAAACCTGCGTTGCAAATGTCAAAGAAGAATGAAGGAAAAGCATTGTATTTTATAGCAGATTATCACGCGTTAAATGCTGTGCATGATCCGGGGCAGTTTAGTAGTTATACGAAAGAGGTAGCTGCTACTTGGTTATCGCTTGGACTTGGAGAAGATGTTATTCTTTACCGACAAACAGAAGTGCCGGAGATTCTAGAATTAGCTTGGATATTAGCTTGCCTAACTCCGAAAGGGCTTATGAACCGTGCTCATGCGTATAAAGCGAAGGTGGAGCAAAATAAAGAAGCGGGTTTAGAGGTCGATGCAGGAGTGAATATGGGATTATATACGTATCCGATCTTAATGGCAGCTGACATATTGCTATTTCAGGCTACGCATGTGCCAGTCGGAAAAGACCAAATTCAGCATATTGAAATTGCGCGTGATATTGCCACGTATTTTAACCATACATTCGGCATGACATTTACACTTCCAGAGTATGTCATACAAGAAGAAGGCGCAATATTACCAGGGCTTGATGGAAGAAAGATGAGTAAAAGTTATGGGAATGTAATCCCATTATTTGCAGAGCAAGAAAAACTACGAAAGTTAATATTTAAAATCAAAACAGATTCTTCACTTCCAAATGAACCGAAAGAATTAGAAACGTTATTTACGATTTATAAAGAATTTGCGACAGAGGATGAAATGCATTCGTTACGTGAAAAATATGAAACTGGCATTGGATGGGGCGATGTGAAGAAAGAGTTGTTTCGCGTTGTAGATCGTGAGTTAGCTGGACCTCGTGAGAAATATGCAATGTATATGAATGAACCGAATTTATTATATGAAGCGTTGGAAAAAGGTGCTGAACGGGCAAGAGAAATCGCGAAGGCAAATTTGGTGGGAATTAAAAAACGGATTGGATTTGAGAGGGGACGCTGAGCGTTCCCTTATTTTTTTAAAAAATCGAACGAAATTTCAATTTGTTACCAATATAGATTGAGGGAGGGATAAAAATGGTTACAATTCTCGAATTAAAAATGTTGCTCGTTCAAATAGGAACAGAAATTGTACCACCTAGTAATTTAAAAGAAAAAATTTTAATTCAGGTTAATTTGGTGGAGGGAATAAAACTTAATAATGTTGAGGTGAATAATGATGAGTGAAGTTGTGTTAGCAGTTCAAGATTTAAGTAAAACATATGAGAGTGTAGATACAAATGTTAGGGCGTTACAAAATGTATCTTTGGAGTTAAATAAAGGAGAACTCCTTGCCATAATGGGAACGAGTGGATCTGGAAAGAGTACATTATTAAACATTCTTGGTGCTCTAGATAAGCCTGATGAGGGGGTTATCTATGTAAATGGTGAAGTGCCTGAAAATATGTTCATTGAACCGTATGCGACAGAGTATAGAAGGGATAACATAGGATTTATATTCCAGTCATTTCATTTATTAAAGGATTTATCTGTAGAAGAAAATATTGCGTTACCCCTCATATTATCAGCTAATTCAGAAGAGGAGATACGAGAAAAAACAAATAAAATATTAGATGTTCTTGGTTTAGTAAATTGGAGAAATCATCGACCAGTTCAGCTTTCTGGGGGACAACAACAACGTGTTGCAATTGGTAGGGCGTTAATAACATCTCCTCCAATTGTTCTTGCAGATGAACCTACTGGAAATTTAGATTTCAATACGTCTAATGATATTTTACGAGTACTAGTCGATATGAAACAAAAATTTAATCAAAGTATGATTCTTGTTACTCATGATCCCCACATTGCTACGTACGCAGATCGGGTTCTCTTCTTTCATAATGGAGAAGTTGTTGATGATTATACGTGTTCTCATGGAGTAAATGATATGAATATTATTTTAGATAAATTCAAAAAATTAATGGAGAAATCAAAATGATAAAATCAGTACGAGGATTAAGTTTACGCTTTTTTAAGACGAATAAATTCACTGCTATTTCCTCTATAGTTAGCGTTATGTTGGCTGTTTCTCTAATTGTTACGATGATTGTATTTTCGAGTCATGCGAAACAGTCTGTTATAAATGAAGTGAAAAATGTATACGGAGATATGGATTTATCTGTCGGATATAACCCTAATCAAAATAAGTTGATGGATAAATCTTTACTACAAAATATTAAGGAACAAGAAAATGTTGAATACATGTCAAAAGTATTAGTAAATCATTTGCAAGTAAATAAATTGAATACAGCTATTTATACAGTAGGTGTTCAAAACGATTCATTATCTAAAAGTCGATATCACTTTTCTAAAAATCTATCAAATGAGGAAGTAACATTAAATGATGGATTAGCAGAAACTTTACAAGTAAAAGTTGGGGAAAAGATTGAAATCGAAAATAAATCATATGTAGTAAAAGAAGTGTTGCCTGATATAGAAGCTGTAGGTTCAGCTCCAGATATACTTATTTTATCTGAAGGTGCGATGAAACAGCACGTATATGAAAAAACGGGTAAACACAATGAAGCTACTTATTTGTTAATAAAAGCAAAAGAGAATGCAGATGTACTAGCATTGTCTAGTGAAATTCATAAAATAGACAAAGAATTAAGAATCGATATTGCGGAGGAAGACGAGTTTTTAAAAAGTAACTTAGCGTCATTACATATTTTTATAATCGTTTTATCTACATTAATACTTATTATTACTGCGTTATTGTTGGTGTCTAATTTTGAAGTGTTTTTATATAAATATAAAAGTCAATTTGCTATTATGCGATCAATGGGAGCAACAACGAAACAAATGTTTAAAGTTATATTTATTCAATGTAGTGTAATCAATTTCTTTGGTGGAATATTAGGTTTGTTACTAGCTGTAATAAGTAACCGTTTTTTACAAAGTTGGCTAGAGCATTTATTTGCTTTTCAAATTAATTCAATGAATTTTGACTATAAAATAGCAATTGTAACAGTGATTTTTAGTATCTTTTTTATTGAACTGTTTATGTTATATCCGTCATACAGAAGTTCGAAAATATTGCCAGTAAAGCTTATGCGGGAGAATGAAGAATCCGATTTTTCTAATAAAAAAATACGCAGTATTATGGGGAAATTCCTTTTAATGAGTAGCTTATTTTTAACTGTTTTAGGTGGGTTTGTAGCAAATACGGGAGATACGCAGGCAATAGTGATATTAATAGGAGCTATATTTCTCGTTTTAGGAGTATATATTTTATTTCCGACTTATCTCTCTTCGATATTAATAGCATGTCTACCTATAATGAAAAAAATATTTGGAAGGAATACATTTGTTGCTATTAAAAATGTAATTCCGCAAGTAAGAAAAAATACATTTGTTATCTTAATGATAAGTACAATGATGGTGATAGTTGTCTTCGGGTCCACTATATTTAAAACGATGCAAAAAAATAATGAAAGATATTTACAACGAGAATTTCCAACACATATTGTTGTGGAAAATCGTTTGAATAATGATTCAACAATTTCCTCACCTCATATACAAAATATATTTAAAGAAATAAGTAGTGTAAAAGGAGCTAGTACGATTAGTACGAACTCACTGGCAGAATTAAAGCAAGGTGAAAAATATATTACTTTTGACTATAATTTAGGTGATGTAAAGGAAATGGAAAAGCAAGGATTACTGCCAAAACTACCTGCAAACTTGGAGAATAGTATAATTGTTACAGAAGAGTTAGCGGGGCGATATAAACTTCATGTAGGCGATATCATTCAATTGGGTCTATTTTCAGAACAGGAACAAAAAGTTAGACCGATTGGTAAGGTAGAAGTTGGATTAATTGTTAACGAACTACCAAATTCTCCTTCGGTACTCATGGATTGGAGTAATGTAACATATAAACAAGATTATACAGTTTTTGAGCGTGCATTTATTAGTTCAAATAATGAGAGAGAGACGTTGAAGCAATTAAAGAAAGTGAAAGATCAATATCCACAATTAAAAATAAGTAGTTATACTCAATCATTAAAACAATCTAATTTAATGTTTCAGCAAAGGTGGTCTATTTTCATCGTTGTTATTGTAGTGATTTTGTTTAGTGTGACATTAGGGGTATGTAATACACTTATAAATAATATTCAATCTAAAAGAAAAGAGTTTGCTATTTTACGAGCAATAACAGTTAAGAAAAAAGGGGTTGTACAAATTATTTTGACGCAAGGTAATTTATATGTACTTATTGGAATCGTACTAGGGGCTGTTATAGGAGCATTATTAACCTATATGGTAAGTATAATAGATCGTACACCTTTATTTTTTGATTTCAAACTTATCTTAAGGGTAATAGCGGGGATGTTTGGAATAGTCTTTATTATTTTTATACCTTTTGCTAATAGAATAGGAAAAAGGGACATTGTAGAAGAGTTAAATAAGGATAATAAATAAAAGAGGTTAACCCAAGTTGCTATTCAGCTACTTTTGGGTCAATCTCTCTTTTTATTAAAAGTTGATTTTCATATTGATGTGCTCATTCATAAATGTATAGTGCATTATTTTAGTTAGATGCCACCGAGTAATATCATTAGGTGAAGTAAGGAGTTCGCATTTCTTTTTGAAACTTATTAGTTGCATATATTAAAAAGTATGCTACTATAGGGATACTTTTTAAACTTGTTTAATAAGTATAATTAAAATCACTTATTAAAGGTGTTTAATAAGTGCGGTTCATTCGATAACAAAGGAGATGATTCTATGAAAACAGAAAAAGAAAAGATGTTAGCGGGAGAAATGTATATTGCGGATGACGAAGAATTAGTAGCTGATAGGGTGGAGGCAAAACGTTTAACACGCCTTTATAACGAGGCGATGGAGACGGGAGATGAGAGACGTTTTACGTTATTAAATCAGCTTTTAGGTTCTTCAGCTGATGGGAAAGCCCAAATTAATCCTGATTTTCGTTGTGATTACGGCTACAATATCCATGTTGGAAAGAGCTTTTTCGCAAATTTCAATTGTGTGATTTTAGACGTTTGTGAAGTTCGAATCGGTGATCATTGTATGTTTGCACCTGGTGTTCACATTTATACTGCTACGCATCCTTTACATCCGGTAGAGCGGAATTCTGGTAAAGAATATGGGAAGCCTGTAAAGATTGGTAACAATGTTTGGGTTGGCGGGGGAGCTATTATTAACCCTGGTATTTCAATTGGAGATAACGCTGTAATTGCTTCAGGGGCAGTTGTGACAAAAGATGTACCTAATAATGTAGTAGTTGGAGGTAACCCAGCTAAAGTTATTAAAACGATAGACTTATAGAAATCGTTTTTTATGAGTGCATGAATAAACAGATGTCGTATCGTATAGAAAAGGTGAAAGATGTTTCATATAAAGAAAAATAGTGCGGAAAATCGTACGAAGACATTACTTACTTCTTGAAACGCTCTTTTTCTTATTTGTTTTGCCGGTTTTCTCGTTTGCTGTAAGTTGCTATCATCGGTTATACAGCCTTTTTAGTCGGCTAGGTATACTAGGGGAATCATTCGGAATACGTAATACCTTGTTAGCTGTTTTATTATTTGTTCTCTTATCTGGAATTGTATGAATGCATCAAGCAAAACAGAGAGTGCGTGCAGCGGAAATATATCATCTCAATTGCTTTAGAAAATGATGTATGATATATTGTCAACGCAACTTATTAAAAGGGTTTAATAAGTATGTTGATTAAGGTGGTGAGCGATTTGAGTGAACAGTTTGTTACTCAAAAATCGATTAAAGAGACAATCCTTCGCGGCATTCGTAAAGTTCTTTTAGAGCGAGGTAGTGCAACAAAAGTTGAGCTTAGTAATACATTAGAAATCAGTTTTCCAACGATAAGTAAATTTATAGAAAAAATGAAACAAGATGGTGAAGTCACTTTAGCTGGTTTAGATGATTCAAGTGGTGGAAGAAGAGCGAAACGATATGAATATAATCCAGAATATATGTTAGGTTTAGCGATATTTTTAGAAAAAAATGAGACGAACTATACAATTTTTAACTGTTTAGGGGAAGTAAAAGAACAGGGGAGTACTTCAAGTATGTTAATTGATACGGGCGTAAATGTATTATCTAAACATATTGAAGGTCTTATCGCTACATTCCCGAAAATAAGCTCTATATCAATTGGTGTGCCTGGTTCGGTTGATAATGGTCGTATTTTTTATATTCCTGGATATGAAAAGTTCCAAAATTTTAATTTGAAAAGTCATTTGGAGGAACAGTTTTCTATACCAGTAGTAATCGAAAACGATATGAATGCCGCAGTGCTTGGTTATTATAAAAACACTGGAAACTATGATAATTCCTCTCTTGTATATTTGTATTCAGGTCAAAATGGACCAGGTGCGGGGATTATGGTAAATGGAGACGTCGTACGAGGGAGTACGTTTTTCTCAGGAGAGATATCTTTCGTTCCGCAGTATGATAATAAAAATTTCTTACAAGCTTTGAGAAGTGGAGATTCAAATAATCCAGAGGAATATAATATAGATGCTATTACTCGTTTAATAGCTACATGTATAGCTATTATTAACCCTCATGCCTTTATCTTCTGTGATGATGAAGTGAATCAATTTGTAATAGAGCAAATTGTAAAAAGTTGTCCGCAGTACATTCCGGCGGAACATATTCCGAAAATAACAGTGAGTAATTGGAAAGAAGATTATTTATATGGATTAAAAAGTCTAGGGCTGGATCTTATGATTACGAGAACGAATAAAGAAAATTAAATGTGCTGGCAATGAAGCATTCAATTGTTAGTTGAATAAGATAAAAGAAAAGGTGTCGATTATGAAAATTGAACATGTAGCAATTTGGGTGAATGATTTAGAAGGAATGCGTGATTTTTATAAACAGTACTTTAATGGCGAAGAAAATAGCTTATATCATAATCCGAAAAAGCAGTTTGAATCTTATTTCATAACTTTTGAAGGCGGTGCGCGTCTAGAACTTATGAAGCAGGTAGGGATAGATGATGCATTACAAACACAAACAATAGGATATGCGCATATTGCTTTTTCTGTAGGTAGTAAAGAAAAGGTGAACGAATTAACGAATACATTAAGAGAAGCAGGGTACCCTGTGTTAAACGGCCCACGAACTACAGGGGATGGTTACTATGAAAGTGTAGTAAGTGATCCTGAAGGAAATCAGATTGAGATAACAATCTAACATTTTGTTTACGGTAAACGATAAAAACCTCATTTCGCGTTGTAATGACGAGAAATGAGGTTTTTATATTACTATATAAAATGAAAGGAAGATCCATTTTATTTCACGTATAAATTGAATTGTTGAAACTCATTAATAATCCTCTCAATAATAGGAGGAAGATTACTCGGTAACTTATTCAGTGAGAAGAAGCATAGTTCTTTCGATTCCGTTTGGTCGCATACAAGCTCACCGTTGAATTCTCGGCAAATATAAACAACGAGTACACCGTGTACTTGATCGCCGTTTGGATAGATTTGAAAAAAATCTGGTCCTGAGTATGTACGGAATAGTTCTGGATTTTTGATAATAAGTCCAGTTTCTTCATATACTTCTCGCTTTAAAGCGTCTTCTAACGTTTCGTTATATTCCAAGGCGCCGCCAATAATACCCCAGCGATTAAAGTCGGTGCGGAGCTGCAGCAATATTTCATTGTTTTCATTTACTATAATGGCGTGTGATCCTATTAAAATCAGTGGCTGGTTTCCTACTAAATTTCTCATATCTTCAATATAACCCATAGTTGTTCTCCTTATATCTAGTAATAATTAGAAAGTTCTTTTAACATTCTTTCTGTTTTACGTGCTGTAAAGGCTAAGTTATGATCATCTTTCGTTCTGAAAAATAATGTGCGTAAAAAGGTTTTAATGTTGGCACATAAAATACAATACTCATTAAGTGAAAGGCGTTTTCTAATTTGGGGAAGTCTTTTTATTTTTTTATGAATAATAGAAATTAACTCGTCTTGTGGAAAGTCATGATACAACATCGCTAGTAAAGGAGTAACGATGCGTTCATCTTCGTTATTATGAAAAAGGTCAGATGGAATGAAGATTTTATTTAATAAACAATGAATTAACTCTTCGTACCATTCAAAAGTTGTATACGTATTATGAACAATTTCCGTAAAGGCATCAGATACGTGAGCAAGACAATGAGCCCATCCTTTATTTTCAATATAGCCTCGAAAATCCGTTTCTAAGTTTGTATAAGTAATGAGTTTATTTTTTATTTCTTCGATATCCTCCTCTGTAAAAAAGTAGTGCGAGTTAGCGAATTGGAGTATTAACGCAATTAACGAAACAGTGTAAGAACGTGTGAAAACCCCATCTGAATGCGGGGAGTAAATGTCACAATATAAATACTCATCACTTAAACAAGTATGTAAAAGCAATTTCAGCTGATCATCCATAAGTAATTCATGATGAATAAAATGTACAAAACATTTATATATAAGCTGGTAACGAACGTAACTATCAGTCGTTCCGATATACTGAAGCATATTGAGCGTTAGCTCATTCATATCTATATGTCGCAGTTGCGTATAGTCATTTTGTTGTATAAGCTCTAACTGTTGTTGCAGCTCTGTAATATCCAATGGAGAACCTCCTCCGCACTTTAAAGATGCGATGTTTTCTAGTATTCTATATATTCAAGGACAATCCTGCTCATGCAAGGAGAACAATTACAAATTCAAGTATGACATAGATGAGGGAAGTATATGACGACGATAGAACAGTTAGAAAAACATTTTAAAATAAGAAGAAATGATTCTTCAATCATGATAAAAGAAAATAATGCAGAAGTTTTTACAGAAGAGCAATTAAAGGAGATAATGCAATATTGCGTTGCTGAGGCTGAAAAAGAGGGAATAGAAAACATACATTTTGAGATTTCTTCAAAAAGCCCAAATTATGATGTGTATAAGAAATGTTTCGAAACGTATTCATTTGAATATGTTACTGAAAACATGATTGTATGTAAGGATATATATGAAGTAGAAGATGTAGAAAGTGACATTGATTTTAAGTTGATTGAAGAAGTAGGTGAAGATGCTTTTTATTCACTTTGGAACGAAATGACGGAAGAACAACTCACTTATGATCAATTTGTAAATATGATGCTACAAGAAATTGGTGAGCAGTGGAAAGAACATTGTTTAACTGCGAGTATTAATGAAGAGCCGATCGGAATTGTAATTCCGCATATTGAGAGAGGGACGCTAGAAGAAGGAAAATTAATGTATTTTGCAGTCGCTCCAAATATGCGAAATAAAGGGTATGAAGCAGCATTCTTTACAGGTGCAATGTTTGTCTTAAAGGAAATAGGTGCCTCTTATTATATTGGTGAGACAAATGTACAAAATGAGTGGATGAAAGATGTTTTTGAAAAGAACGGATGTCAGCTACTTAGTTGTACTGAGCGGTATGTGAGGAAGTTTTAGGAGGATGAATGATGTACTCTCTCGAACTCATTTAGCGGGAGGGATATATATGTTAAAACAATCCATGCATTCATTCGTTTTACTGTATCCAAATGTATTGTTAGAAGGATGGAGAATTGAAAAAGTTTCAGAACGTTTTGAAGGTGAAAAGTGGGAAACTTTTTGGTTTCAGATTGTTACTCCAACTGGAATGTTTCGGGTAAAGGAATTTTTCCTCGATATAATGGAGCCGGTATTTCCGGACACTTGTATTTCTCAAGCAAAAGGAGATTGTTTTCAATATAAAGCGATTGTGTATTGGAAAGGTGTAAATTATAAAGGAAAAGATAGTTATGTTACATCTAAATGGAAAACACAAATTGAAATTTCAATTGATCGTGGATATGTAAACCAAGATGAAATGGAAAGATTTCTATTCGGGTTACAACCGGTACATACGGAGTTTGCAAAAACGATATTACATACACCGTTTCACTTATTAAGCTTTCAAGCGAAGAGAGGTGAAATTGGTGAGATAGGAAGATGTCGTGAGTGGAATGTTCCCGAAGACGTATCCTATGTTAAATTATCAATTCATGAAAAGGTAAGTTGGAAACTTGAATCAGTTGGTTTCGGAAATGATGAAATACAATATGTATACTGGGATGAAGATAATGAACTATATGCACTTTGGGTTTATCGCCATAAAAACAAAGCGTATTATCCTGTTTCTTCTTGGACAATGAATTATGGCCCAAAACAAATTATAAACGGGTTAGAGTTTTATTCGCACCCTAATCGGGGAACAGTTGTATATGAAAACCTCGGTAATGAACAAATCGCATACGTATTTCGAGGGAATCCATGTACAAATTTTGAACAAGTGAAAGAACTTTTTGCCTGTTTGTAAGATGAAAAGAAAAATGAGAACGACAAAGTAGATATTCCTATAATACAATGAACACTCCCCCACTTAGCGAAGCTTGAAGTGGGAGTTTCTAACGTTTCGACCTAACGGACGATTAACGTCAGGGGAGTTAACACATTAGCGAGCTGTTTTACGCCTAACCCCTCTATCCCATTTGTCCATGCATTTGGGATTACTTTTCGTAAAATGTTAGCCGCAGCATTTACATCTGCATTAATTAAAGTTTTATTTGCTGAACGATATATGCCGCGCTTTATTCGTTTTCCTGAAAAAGTTGTATTTTGGTCATTTTCTCCATACGTTGGAATGAAGTCGTTATCCAGAAAACTTGCTTTCGATGTATATGATTCTTCAGTTACAACAACTTGAATGCCTACAGCATTTGCTTTGTATGTAATCATTTGAATCAATAAACTATGTGGGATATGACAAAACGATTGGTTATTTCTTTTTCCCATATTCGTTTCTTGTTTCCAATTTTTGTTTTGACCAATAACGATTTTACAAACTTCTTCTTCTTGAGCTAGTTTTACGATATGGTGACTAACTTTATGGAAGACGTCTTTTATTTTCAAATAACGTTTTTGATGAAGTTTTTCTATCCTTTTAGAAGTAAAAGGTCTTTCATTCGTTTGTTTTCCATTTCTAAGAACGCTTGTAAAATGACTCTTCATTTTGTTGTAATATTGATTTATGCTTTTGACATGTTTGCCCTTAACAAGGACAGGTTTCATACCTGTGTTTGTTACGATGGTTGCAAGGTTATCAATCCCTAAATCAATACTCATATAACGAGCATTCTCTTCAATCATTTGTTGTTCAGAAGGAACATCAATTACCAATTCCACTACATATTCATTGTATTTTGGAATCACACGAACTTGTTTCAGTTTACCTTCAGTGAAACCTAGTTTCCCAATATTTAATTGCAATTTCGTCTTTGGAAACTTTAAAAATCTACCGTTTTTAATGATGCAATCTTGGTTTGTATACAGAATCTCTTTTTCAGAAGAACGGATATACTTTGGAATCCTAGGCATTCCAGCATATTTGTTTGGATTCTTTTTATAGTCTTTTAAACTAGCAAAAAAAGATTTCCAATTTTGGAACACACCTTTCATGATTGACTGGCTACATTGCGTAGGCAAAGCTCGATAATCATTTTGAATCATAGCCTTAAATAGTGCATCTAGAAAGTTGTAATCTACATAAGGTTTTTCAAAATTAGGTTCTGAAAACAAATTACATGTAATCTCTTTCTGTTCTTCTTTAGGTTTTAATTTCTCTTTTTCCAATTTCTTCTGATAGGCAAGAAGTTGTGTGTCATTCATCTTACCAATATTTTTATGGATATTAGCCAGAACTTCTTTTTGCAAAGGCTGCAACTCTTTTTCTTGTGTTAATCCAGTGTACACCTGGCGTATATAAAAGTTTGTGGTATTGTACATGTTCTTAGCGTTATGACAACATTCTTGAAAATAAGAATACATACGATGCCCTTTTTTAATCCAGATTTGAAGAGTTTTATAGTTTGATGGATTTTCTTTTGCCATTTTATTCACCTCCTTGTTAAGGATATTATAGCAAAAAAAAGAACGTATGTTTCTGTTTTTTGTTTTTTTGAAAATAAAATATTTCTTTCGATTCACCTCACCACCTTCACTTACGTTTAGAGGTGGGAGTCCTCTCGAAAGGTATGATAGAATAAGATTTGACTATAAGAGAAAGCGTTGGTGAAAGAATGGAGCAGCAAAGACATTGGCTACAAGCAACTGTAGAAAGAAATGAAACGAATACGTTACATATAAAGTGGGAAAATAATATAGAAGAAGTTCGCATTTATTGGAGTACTTCACCAGATCATATTGAAGAAAATGGAGAGTTACTTGCAACGGTAAATGGAGAATCATCATATACAATTGAAAATTTAAGTGAAAATGAGCGTCCATATTTTAGACTAGTAGGTAGTAATGGACAAGCAGTGACAGTAGCTGAGCGTAGACTGCCATTACAAGGCGCGTTTAACTTCCGTGATATGGGAGGATATGAAACGACAGAAGGCCGTAAAGTAAAATGGGGTAAATTATACCGTTCTGAAGAATTAGCAGGACTAACAGAGTGGGATATCGACTATTTACAAAAGTCTGGCTTAAAGTTAATTTGTGATTACCGTACAGACTTTGAAGTGAAGCATAAGCCGAACCCTGAGATTACAGGTGCTCGTCAAGTGTGCTTACCAGTTATGCAAGATTTAGCGAAAGACTTGAATATAAATGAATTTTTCCAAGTTGGTGACCTTTCTATGTTAGGGAAACCAGGCGAATATCTTGTGAAAATGAATCAAGATTTCGTAAGTGGTAATGAGGCGTTCGTGAGCTTCTTAAACTTAGCACAAAACCCGGAAAACTTACCGTTAGTAAACCATTGTACAGCTGGAAAAGACCGTACTGGATTTGGATCAGCATTATTATTACTTTTACTAGGTGTACCAGAGAAAACAGTAATGGAAGATTATTTACTAAGTAATGGTTTCCGTGAAAAGTTAAATGAGAAAATGATGGCCTTTTTAGGTGCAAAACTACAAAACGATGAGAGTAGAGCGATATTAGGTGCGATGTTCGAAGCGCGTGCTGAGTATTTACAAGCTGCGATTAATGAAGTTAAAAAGCAATATGGTTCAGTTGAAGCGTATGCTGAAAAAGCACTTGGCTTTACGAAAGAGTCGTTAGAGGAAATGAAAGTGTTATTGTTAGAAGATAAATAATGGGGAGGGAGGCTGATGTGGATTAGCCTCCTTTTCTTATTGTTGATATCATGTTATTCCATAAAATGATGGATAACCGAATATCGTTGTCCGCATTATGAAATTTTTCGTTGCCTTATTATGCCTATAATAATTGGAATAGCTGTCCCAATTAATAATATCGGTAAAAATAATTTTCCAAAACCGCCGCTCCAATCTAGAGCTATTGAAATTGTTTCAAATTGGATGAAAGCAAAAATAAGTAAACAGACATTTTTTAATTGATTAAGCATTTTTCTGCTGTTTAAATAAAACTGCTTCGCATTTGATTCATTAAATCTTTTTGGGTAGTTATGAACTTCTGGAAACTTTTCTAAAGTCTGCATGAGAAGGAGTATGAATGCTCCTATTCCTGGTAGAAGTAAAAGCTCCCACTTTGATCCCCAACGATCTACAGCCCCATATGCGTTATAATGTGCGGGTACTTCCTCAGGTAATCTTCCCCAAATGATAATTAAAAAAATGATGGATCCAAAGAACAATGAATATCCAATAATATCTCCAACCCATTCACTTTTTGTTTTTGGGATTTTTATTTTAGGTCTTTCCCATGAATTTACTATATTTTTCCGCTCCCTTCCTATAAGAACTAGAGTAATACAGTTCCTGGATTGCCAGTTTATAATTTGAATCTATTATCCAAATTATCTCAAATTTATAGTATTTTCACAATTAATTATTTTTGAATAACATGACTCATGTGTTTTAAACAACTGTAAGATCTCTGGATAGTAGCTGTTCGTAAAAGAAAAAATTCGACTTAAGAGTTGATTAATGAGAAAATACAAGTTGTAAATAACGTACTAGTTGAGGAGAGCATAATGAAATATAAAGTTATATTATTCGACGTAGACGATACATTATTAGATTTCCCTGAAACGGAAAGAAACGCATTACATAATGCGTTTGTACAATTTGGTATGCCTACAGGGTATAATGATTATCTTGCAAGTTATAAAGAGATTAGTAATGGGTTATGGAGAGATTTAGAAAATAAAATGATTACGCTAAGTGAATTAGCGGTAAATCGATTTAGACAATTATTTGCACTGCATAATATAGAAGTAGATGCACAGCAATTTAGTGATATATATCTTGAAAACTTAGGGAAAGAAGTACATCTTATTGAAGGTGCAGTGCAATTATGTGAGAATCTACAACATTGCAAGCTAGGCATCATTACGAATGGATATACGAAGGTGCAACAATCTAGAATCGGAAATTCGCCTTTATGTAACTTCTTTGAACATATCATTATTTCTGAAGAAGTCGGCCATCAAAAACCAGCACGTGAGATTTTTGATTATGCGTTTGAAAAGTTTGGGATTACGGATAAATCAAGTGTACTAATGGTTGGAGATTCGTTAACTTCTGATATGAAAGGCGGAGAAGACTACGGCATTGATACGTGTTGGTATAATCCGAGTTTGAAAGAGAATAAGGCAAGTGTTAAGCCGACTTATGAAGTGGAGAGTCTGCTGCAAATTTTAGAACTTGTAGAAGTGGCGGAAGAAAAGGTAGTATCATTTTAATCGTGTCGATATTTGTTGATAAGTCGATATTCTTTGTCGAATCGTCGATATATCGAAAAAATCGTTGATATATTTTGAATTGCTGCGGTCAATTTAGGAAAGAGCTGTGTAACAACTAGAGGTGAATAAAGAATGTTAAAGTTTTCATTTGAGTTAGACAAGAATATCCCGCAAAAGGATGAACCACGATATGATGCCTATTCAAAGGGCTTTATCGAAGGAGAAGTAACGATTTATGCTGGTGACAGCGTACTTTTTCAAAAGTCATGCATGAAGGTTGCAGAGCTTGGCATTTATTTAGGACAGTGGATGGAGCAAGTGCAACACGGGCAGAATGTACATATGAATTATGAAACGCCTGACCGTGATGAGACAATTCTTAGTTTCTTCTATGAAGAGGACAATCAGTGGAGGGTTTCTTCCAGCTGGCAACAATTTGAGCTTCAGGAATGTATCTCTACTACAACAGTAGTGGAGAGTGTTCAACGCTATTTATATGAGTTAAATAAAGAACTGCGCATGGTAGAATATCCTGTGACGTTTGATCAGTACTTAAGAGGAGAGCGAATGATGCAGCTTTCTTACAAACGACTATGTGATAGTAAAGCGGATACGGTGCCTATTGAGGTTTACAATGAAAGCGAAGGAGTAGGCGTAGTACGGGGCTATTATAAAAATACGTTGATGAGAGTGCTAGATTTCATTCCGAAAGTCGGTAGTAATATCATTTATGAAATAAAGGATAGTAAGGACAATATTCGCGTCATTGCAAAGGATGTAAGTAGGCAGCGTCAAAGAAGGATTTTAGTAACGTACAAAGATAATCATGGTGCAGAGCATGAAATCCTTGTATGTGACGGAAAGTTATTGGATGCAAATTTCTTATTTACCTTTACATATAAGAGAGAAGAATATGTTGTTCATAAAACTACTTTTGGGATGGGAAAGTTATTACGAAAAGGCTATGTAATCGCAGACTGGAATATTCGTCTTGAGGAAGATATGTATTACATTGAGATGAATGTATATGATGAAAATTATATAAAGGATCAATACTTACTGTTAGGCGTATTTCATGCGGTTTTGTATGGGTGATCGTTGTATAAATGAAAAATACCGGTATTCTTTGTGAAAAGAATGCTGGTATTTTTTATTCATCCTCAAAAATAAAAACCTCATCAATTGTACTATGAAGTGCCCTTGCAATATCGTGAGCAAGCTGCAAGGAAGGATTATATTTTCCTTTTTCGAGATGGCTAATTGTTTCACGACGTACACCAACTTGTTTCGCTAAATCTTCTTGCGTCATGTTCAATTTGGCGCGGTATTCTTTTATTTTCGTTACGAACGCCATGGTGCATCTTCCATTTCATCAACTGGTTTATCGTAAAAGAACATAGAGAATCCGAACGTAAGAATAAGTGTGCCGAAAATAAGAGCGATATCAATTTCTTGTAGCACCGGGTTTGGAAATAACATTTCAATGAACATAATGATAGCGGTAGTTAGTAACGTAACGATAAAGGCATTGCGGCACGATTTATTAACGATTTGTTCAAACAGTTCATCGTGTTGAACCGTTCTATATGAGGTGAAAAAGGAGAAGAAACAAAACATAGTAAACAATCCTTTTTCATAAAAAAAGCCAAGAAAACCGAAGAAACCAAGAAATCCTAAATATTTTATCCAAGTTGTTTTCACGATAGTTCCTCCTAATCATGTTAGAAATAAATCACATTATGTTATAAATATATCACATATGGATAGGAATGGTAATAATAGTTTTCCAGTTTGCTTCATAATAATAGTAAAAAGAGGAAATATACTGCGAAACAAAGAGGATAATATTGTAAAATGGTTGTAAGGAGGGGGAGGAAGGTATGCTAAATTGGATCATGATCGTTGTATTACTTGTAGTGATTACTGTAGTCGCGACGGTGTTAATTGGGCGAAAGGGTGATGCAAATTATAGTAAAGCGACAAAGGGGAATATTAGAAGACTTACGATGATTTATATTATACTAGCTGTTGTTTTAATCGTTGGGTTAGGTCTGTATATTTATTTTAAAGGTTAAAAACTGAAAAATACAAAAATGTAAAAATATAAGTATGCTATAATGTTAATATAGTTATTTGGTAATTAAGGAAAGGATTGGATGGAATGATTGAAATTATGAATGTGTCAAAAAGTTATAATGGTTCTACCTATGCAGTAAAAGATTTAAGTTTATCTGTGCCTAGCGGAGAAATCTTTGGATTTTTAGGGCCAAATGGTGCGGGTAAATCAACGACAATTAAGATGATTACTGGTATCCATGGGGTGGATAAAGGAACGATTACGATTAATGGTATAGATATTATGAAAAATCCGATGGAAGCGAAAAGGACGTTTGGTTATGTCCCGGATAGTCCAGATATGTTTTTACGATTAAAGGGAATTGAATATTTAAACTTTATGGCAGATATGTATGAAGTGCCGAAAGAAGTACGACAAGAACGAATTGAGTCCTTAGCGAAGAAATTTGATCTTTACAATGCGTTATCGGATCAAATACAAAGTTACTCGCACGGTATGAGACAAAAGATTGTTATTATTGGTGTGCTCGTGCATGAGCCAGATGTATGGATTTTAGATGAACCGTTAACGGGGCTTGATCCGAAATCTGCATATATTTTAAAAGAAATGATGAGAGAACATGCGGATAAAGGAAAGATTGTATTCTTCTCTACACACGTATTAGAAGTGGCAGAAAAATTATGTGACCGCGTCGCGATTATTAATAAGGGGAATTTGCAGTTCAAAGGGAATTTAGATGAAATGAGAGATCATTTTAAATCCAATGAATCACTTGAAAAAATGTTCTTGGAGATGACGGGCAATGAGTAAAATTTGGACTTTAACGAAAGTATTATTGAAATTAAATTATGCAGATTTTATAACAGATAAGAAGAAGCGATGGGCGTATGTATTTTCATTTGCAGCTATTTTATTTGTCGGCTTTTTACTGTTTGGTTCTATCACGCATGCAATGTATGAGGGAATGATACATTTAGGGCAAGATCCAGGAATGATTATCGCAATGGGACTTGCGATTGCGAGTATATGGGTATTTTTAATGGGTATTACGAACATTTTAACTGTATTTTACTACAGCAATGACATTGAAATGTTATTACCATTACCATTAAAACCAGCGCAAATTATTTCAGCCAAATTTTTAACAGTATTAATTACACAATACGTAATGAGTTCATTTATTTTATTACCAATCTTCATTACGTACGGTTTAAAAAGTGGCGCGTTTATTACATATTACATATATATGATTTTCATTTACTTACTCTTCCCAATCGTGCCATTAGTATTAGCTTCGTTACTGATGACAGTTATTATGAGGTATACAAATATAGCGAAAAATAAAGACCGAGGAAATATATTTATCGGAATCGTAAGTATACTATTTATTGTAGGAATTAACGTATTTTTGCAGTGGAAAAATAAAAGTTCGTTTTCTGAAGATGCAATTGCGGATTACCTTGCAAACAACCAGTCTTCTCTTTTAGTACAAATGACAAACTATTTTCCAACTACATATTTTGGAGCAGTAGCATTAGTAGAAAATGCAAATTGGAAGGGTCCTTTATACGTAATAATCTTTGCAGTTATTTCATTTGTATTTTTTGTGTTGTTTTATTACATTGCAGAGCGTACATATTTAAAAGGGGTTATTGGACTTTCAACGAGTACAGCAAAAAAAGAAGTCATTTCAGCAGAAGGCTTACAGAAATCTACGGTACAAAGTTCACATTTGAAAGCATATGTGAAAAAAGAATTTAAAACGTTATTCCGTACACCACAATTTTTCTTAAATTGTATCGTACAAACTTTCGTTATGCCGATTATGTTGTTCTTCATTTTATTCGTGCAAGATGGGAATTTAAAATGGATCACGGGATATATTGATAATCCAAAATCAGCAGGACTTGCAATTGGTGTTGGCCTTTGTGCCTCTCTATTTTTAATGGGAAGTAACGTCATCGCAACAACTTCATTTTCACGTGATGGAAGCTCTTGGTTTGTGAATCGTTATTTACCAGTAAAAGCTTCGGATATCTTTTTTGCGAAAGCGATCACTGCTTGGTTAATTAATGTAATTATTTTAGCAGTGTTCGGTATTACGATGGCAGTTGTAGCGGGAATTTCTCCAGTATTTATGGTTCTTTGGTTCTTATTAAGTGCAAACGGTTTATTGTTAATTAATTTAATCGGCACACGCTGGGATGCACAAACTGCAGATATACATTGGGATACAGAGCAGAAATTATTTAAGAGTCGCTATACAACTTTGTGGAATTTTTTAGCTAATATTTTAATAGCTTTAGTTATTGTAGCGGGAGTAAGTCTATTATACTTCTTCCTTCAAGTGGGACTGTGGGTTATGTTTATCGTTTTATTTGTAATGTTTACGATTGTAAATTATATCTTTATTAAAATTTTAAAATTAGGTGCAGAACGTATATTGTCAAATATTGAATAAAAAGATAGATCCTCTGTATTCGTGCAGAGGATTTATCCATAGGTGGAGGAGAAAAGGTGAAGAAAATAGCAATTGTAACAGGGGCAACTCGTTTGAATGGAATTGGTGCAGCTGTATGCAAGGTGCTTGCTCAAAAAGGAATAGACATTTTTTTCACGTATTGGTCTCAGTATGATAAAGCGATGCCGTGGGGAATGCATGACAAAGAGCCCTTTTTGTTGAAAGAGGAGATTGAAAGTTACGGTGTTCGATGTGAAATGGCAGAAATCAACTTATCGCAGTCGTATTCGCCAAATCGTTTGTTTTATATGGTATCAGAACGGTTAGGTGATCCATCTATTTTAATTAATAATGCAGCGTATGCTACTCATACGAGAATTGAGGAATTAAATGTAGAACAGTTAGATAAACATTATACGGTAAATGTTCGGGCTACTATGTTATTAAGTTCATTATTTATAAAACATTATGCAAGCAAAATGAGTGGGAGTATTATTAATCTTACTTCAGGACAGTCACTAGGGCCAATGCCTGATGAACTAGCATACGCAGCAACGAAAGGAGCAATTGAAGCATTTACAAAATCAGTAGCACCAGTTGCGATGGAGAAGGGGATTACAGTGAATGCTGTTGATCCAGGGCCGACGAATACAGGATGGATTACAGAGGAGCTGAAGCATCATTTAGTATGGAAGTTCCCGCAAGGTAAAGTAGGAGAGCCGGTGGATGCTGCGCGCTTAATATCTTTTTTAGTAAGTGAAGAAGCACAATGGATTACTGGGCAAGTTATTCATTCGAATGGTGGTTACTCATAAATATATTATGTTAACAATTGTTGAGAAACAAAAAAATGAAAGAAAATTTTATTTTTTTGTATAAATAAAATGTCAAGAAAGATAAAAATTTGATAGAAGAGTATATCGTCATATGAAGATCGTAATTCTTCATGTGACAATATACTCTTTTTCTTTTACTACAGAGAAGAAAAATGAAGTAGAAGAAACTCGAATATTCAAATTGATTCATCAGTTTTTGTACGTATTATTATGAAGATTATTGTCGGAAAGATGGTAATTCGTATGAAAAGGGATTTTTTAAGGTGAAATCGAATCGTAAAGGGGAGGATAAATTACGTAAACATAGGGGGATTTATATGAAAATGAAAAAAGTCGCTATCGCATCGATAACAATTGGTACAATGCTTACTATGGCAGCTTGTAGTCCTTCAGCAGATAAAGAAACAGAAAAGAAAGAACAAGTAACTGCGCAAAATGAAGGAGAGGTAAAAACGACAAGTGCAGATGAAGCGTCAAAAACAACGAAAGATACTGAAAAAGAAACAAATACTTCTTCAAATGAAAAAACAGATAAAGATGCAAAAAACACGAAAGAATCATCAGGAACAGAAAGTAATGGTAAAACGTCAACTCAAAACGAGAATGTGAAAACAAAAGAAAAAGAAACGATAGGAAAGACGAATGATCAAACGACTAGCGGGAAAACAACAGATCAAAGTACAAGTACAAACTTAGACGAAAAAACAACGAAAGATCCGAAGAAAAGTGTAGCTGTGAAAACGAGTGTGAAAGAAGTTGCTGCATTAGTTGATAGCTTAGATAAGCAATTAGCTGCTAATCCGAAATTAGAAACAGTAAATAAACTTGGAAAACAAATTAATGCGAAGTGGGATGTAATCGAGAAAGAGTTAGAAACATCACACCCAGCTGAATATAAAACAATTGGACAAAGTATGTATCCATTAATTGTAGGAGCGGAGAAAGAAAAGATAGATATTACTAAAATGAAGTCATTAACGACGAAAACGAAAAAAGATTTAAATCAATTATTAACAAAACTTTCGTAGTTTCAAAAGCCTACTTGTGTGAGTAGGCTTTTTTTACGTTGAGAGTGTAATTAAAGTTTATGGGAATCCTAATGAAAAAGGATGGTGGAAATATGACAATCGATCGAGTTTGTACAATTGGGCCAGCAAGTAATAATAAAGAAACGTTAGCGCAGTTAATAAACAATGGTATGAAAATTGTTCGTCTAAATTTATCACATGGTACGCATGAAAGTCATAAAGATATCATTGGTTTAGTCAAATCGTTAGACGCTTCTATTAAAATTTTAGGCGATGTACAAGGTCCTAAAATAAGGTTAGGTGAAATAAAAGGAGAACAAATTACACTTCAGGCGGGAGATTCTTTTATGTTGCATACGCAACCAGTTACAGGGAGTAATAGGGAAGCAAGTGTTGATTATGAAGGAATCGCGAATGATGTGAAAGTTGGAAGTAGAATTTTAATGAATGATGGCGAAGTTGAGTTAATTGTTGAGAAGGTAAGTACGGATAAAATAGAAACAAAGGTCAAAGCAGGTGGGAATATCTCATCACATAAAGGAGTGAACTTACCAGGGGCAATCGTTAGTTTACCAGCTATTACAGAGAAAGATAAAAAAGATATTCAGTTTCTTTTAGAAGAGGATGTTGATTTTATCGCGTGTTCTTTCGTAAGAAAACCTAGTCATATAAAAGAAATACGAGATTTTATACAACAGTATAAAGAAACGTCACCTAATTTAATTGCAAAAATAGAAACGATGGAAGCAATCGAGAATTTTCAAGATATATGTAAAGAAGCAGACGGAATTATGATTGCACGGGGCGATTTAGGAGTAGAGTTGCCGTATCAATTTATTCCGCTCTTGCAAAAAATGATGATTCAGGAATGTAATCGAACGAATACATATGTTATTACAGCGACACAAATGCTTCAATCTATGGTAGATCATTCGATTCCAACAAGGGCTGAGGTAACTGATGTGTTCCAAGCTGTACTGGACGGAACGAACGCTGTTATGCTTTCTGCTGAAAGTGCATCAGGCGAGCATCCGGTTGAGAGTGTAAAAACATTACGTCTCGTTTCGGAATTCGCTGAGCATGTGAAGAAAGATGGTCCGTTTGTGATGAAAGATGTACTGGAATTGCTGCATAAATCTTTGGGTGAGTGAAAAATAAAAAGAGGGCGGATATGTATCCGTCCTCGTGTGTTTCATTCTATTCTTGCTCTTGCTCATCCAAAATCTTTTCAAACGCAGCAGATACTTTTTCAAATTCCTCGTCATTCTCAATGTATGAGAATTCACTATCTTCTTCTACTTTTAAAAAGAAAATATCAATGTCTTCCTCGGTTTCTGTTTGGATATCTTCAACAAAGGCAACTGCAATATATTCTGCACCTTCGACATCCATCGCTCCGAGCACTTCTACTTCTTGCTCTTCGTTATTCTCATCACTAAGAGTAAACACTTCGCCAACTTCAATATCAGACATATTCATTCTCCTCCTGTCCAACTCTAATAAATAGAGTGTTTCAACTGCATACATACTAATATATCTTTCCATGAAAAACTAATTTCATACATAAGAAAAATGAAATTCTACTTCTTTCGTATGGGTATACAGCTATAAGGAGCGCGTGTTATCTTAATAAATCCATTCAACAATTGTATCCATAGTCTGTCTTGTTTTATCACGCTTTGGCTCTTCTTTACGGTAACCGAACGCAACCATTACAGATACTTCAAAATTATCTTCTTTAATAATGCCTTCTTGACGAAGTAAAGAATCTACTTTCTCTTTATCAAATCCTTCTATTGGACAAGAATCAATGCCAATTTGAGCTGCACTCGTCATCATATTACCTAAAGCAATATAGGTTTGCTTTGATGCCCAATCAAATACAGCACGGTCGGATTGTAATAAGTTAAAATCTGTTTCCTGGAACTTTTTGAAGAATTCATATCTAATTTTTTGCGTGTCTTCAGGTAATTCAATAATATCATTCATCATATGTTTAATATACTCTGCATCATAATGCATATCTTTCATATTTCTTGAAAGAACAATGATAAAGTGGCTAGCTGTTGCAAGTTGCCCACCAGCGCCCCATGAATATGGTTGTAGTTTTTCTCTTAATTCTTTATTTTGTACGATAACAAATTTCCAAGGTTCATATCCGAAAGAAGAAGGGGATAATCTGCCTGTTTCTAAAATGAATTTAAAATCTTCTTCTGAAATTTTGTGCATAGGATCGAACTCTTTACATGCATGTCTGAAATGAAAAGCATCCATAATTTTTTCTTTTGTAGTTTGATTTGTATTTGTCATAAAAGTTCCTCTTTTCATTAATGTATTTTGTAACCAAATTATATTTTTAAAGTAACATAGAAACAAGTACGCACATTTATGTGGTATAGTATCAAAAAAGATACTAATGTTAAGGGAAGGGATTTATTATGGATTGTTCAAACGAAAATAATATAAATTACCCATTTTTAAATAAATATTCTTGTCCAGTGGAAGCGATGGTTGAGGTGATTGGAGGGAAATGGAAAGGGGTAATTTTGTATCATCTATTAGATGGTACAAAACGGTTTAATGAGTTAAAAAGGTTAAAGCCAAATATCACACAAAGAATGTTAACATTGCAGCTGAGGGAACTCGAAGCAGATGGTATCATACATCGTGAAGTGTACCGTGAAGTACCCCCGAAAGTAGAATATTCGTTAACGGAGCTTGGTGAATCACTGCGTCCAATGATTCTATTAATGATGGAGTGGGCGACTCATAATATGGAGAAAGTTTTGGAGAGTAGGAATATGAAAAATAATAGTTAAGAGTTGTAGAAATAAAAGGTGTCTTCCATACGTGAAGACACCTTTTATTTCTGTATTTTTACTTTTTAACTTCAACTGCTGAAGTTGGAATGGCAGCCAAGTTTGCAGTTTTACCATACCAATCAGCATGTTTAAAAACAACACCTTTTCCATATCCTTCAGTTGAAGTACGTTCCCATAGCGTTGTTGAATAGCTAGCAGTAGGGGATGCTGTACTTACGGAAGAAATTTGATTTTGCCAACTAGGAGACAAGTTTTTATAACCGCTACTTAGAGAAAAATACTCGCTACCTTGATTTGTACGTTTATAGAAGTCTGTACTACCAGGGCCGCTTCCTTCAACCCCAAGGGGAGTGATTGTATGATTCAATCTTTGTTTATCTTTTTCAATAAAAGACTCTAAACTTTCTTTGCTCGAAAACCCATAAGATAACCAGTCTCCATTTTGATTTTGTTTCGGTAGAACTAAAGTTATTTTTATGTCTTCCTTTGATGGAGCATCCAATTTGTTAAACGAATCTACAGTCTTTTCATCTACAGTTACATATTCAAAAGAGGTAATCGAATAATTCTTTTCGGTACTAGCTGATACTGATCCCAATCCTACAGTTAATGATGAAATGGCTACCACTGCACCTACTATCAATTTTTTAAGCATGAATTCCTCTCCTTTAAACTTAGTTTTTTACATAACTAAAATGTATGATAATTTGAATGTTTTATAAATGTTTAGAAATTTATAAAAATTAAACAGAATATTCTTTTATTGGTCTGGAGTAAGGAGGGTAATTTGAAATAAAAAAAGATTTACTTAAAAAGTAAATCCTTTTTGGGTGTTAGCAATAACGTTAGTGCGTGAGAGTGATTTGCCTATTTGCCGGCTTATTTCCAAACTCTATGAATTGAAGTTTCATTTTATCCAGCTATGAATCATACACTTCTTTTGCATTCGTAGAAGCTGCATCTAATAAAAGGAAAACCGCTGCTATAATATGTAGAACGATTACTATATAAGGAAAGAAGGCAACTAGAGTAACGATAATACCTATATAATGAGCGTACGTATTCATGCCTGATTTTTTAGCTAATAAAATAGTAGTGATATGTAAAACAATCAATAGTAGTAAAGGTATCCCATATAGGTTAACAAGACTTGGAAATACATAATAACAAGGAAGTAATAAAAGATGATAGATCCCTGTAGTCCACTTTAGTGCTTGGATGTAGGTTTTCAAAGTTAATCCTCCTAAAATAATTCTTATCTATATATTACTAAAAATAATAGGTAACTGGATATTGTTTATTTGTAGCTTTTAATAGATTATAATAATTTTATGTAAACTAATTGTTAGGTATCTATAAAATAGAAAAACCACCCAAACGAGGGTGGTTTGTATTATAAATAATTACTTAAAGAAGAAAGCGGAACCTTCACTTCACTACCTTCCTTCATATTCCGTAGCATAACAGTGTTTGTACTAAGTTCTTCTTCCCCAATAATAAGCACATAAGGGATATTTTCTTTATTGGCATAATTCAGGGCACGTTTTAATTTGCGTCCCGCTAGTTCCAGTTCGATTTTTAAGGAAGTGGTAGAACGTAATTGCTGGGCGATTTGTAAGCATTGTAATTCTGTTCCGAGCGGGATGATAAATACATCCGCTGTAGATGATATCGTTTCTTTCTGCGCTAGTGCTGTATAAATAACGTCTAAACCGAATGAAATACCGACTGTTGGATAGTTCATGTTATCGCCACGGAATGCTCCAATAATATTATCGTAACGACCACCGCTACCGATGCTAGATGTAATCGAGCCATCTTTTAAAAAGATTTCATATACGGTACCTGTATACATTGTGAGTCCCCGTGCTAAAAACGGATTGAATATAGCATTTTCATTTATTCCAAGAGCGATTAAATATTGCTGTAATTGTTGTAATTCGTTTACTCCATCTGCAATGAGCGGATTATTGAAAGCTTCTTTAAAGTCAGCAATTGAAAGTTTTAGACAAGATAATACGGTATTACATATCGTATCAGCCATTTCTTCAGAAATTCCGCGTTCTAATACATCTTTTCGTACACCATCAATCCCAATCTTTTCGATTTTATCTAATGATAAAATGACGTCACTCGTTAACTCAGTAGGGATGTTAATGGCCTGAAGAATACCATTTAACAATTTTCGATTATTATATTGGATCGTTACTTCTAAGTTTAACGTTTGGAACAGCTCAAACGCCATGCTCATGAGTTCCGCTTCAGCCATGACTGATTCTACACCGACTATATCAACGTCGCATTGTATAAATTCACGAAATCTCCCTTGTTTAATTGGCCCATCTCGAAATACTTTCCCAATTTCATACCGTTTAAAAGGAAGGCGGATGTTCGGATTCATTGCCACAACTTTTGCGAATGGAATTGTCAAATCGTAACGTAAGGCAAGTGCGCGTTTTCCTTGATCTTGAAGCGTATATATTTCTTTTAATATTTCATCGCCACCTCCGTACTTGTAAGACATAAGCTCATACATATTTAATGTCGGTGTTTCTAACGGTTTACATCCGTATCGTTCAAATGTATCTTCACAAGCTCTTTTAATTTTATTTCGCAGTACTTGTTCCTCTGGTAAATAGTCTTTCGTTCCTTTTACATTTCTCATTTCCATTGTAATCACTCCTTTTTTAAATTAAAAAAAGCTATGCAGGTATAAAAATACCCACATAGCTTTATGAACGCTTCGTGGGTCAACAGGAAAAGCCCTGTACCCACGAAGAAAAATTTTTCTTCGGATACACGGCGTTACGTATGATTATGAAGTTGGAAAGAAGTATTAAAATTTTGCATTACAAATCTCTCCTTAACATAAGTTTTTCCAAATTATATCAGATGATTTTTGAATTATCAATATTTTTAGTTTTGAAATATACGTGAAGTTATGTAGGAGAAATGGAAAAGAGTGTATAATAAAACTTAATAATATGAAATAACCGTTTAAGGAGATCACTATGAAAAAAGATAAAACAAATGCGATGCGAATATTAGATAAAGAGAAAATTGAATATTCGATGATGTCATATAATCCAGACGATGGGAAAATTGATGGCGTATCAGTAGCCGAGAAAATTGGACGAGAAGTGAGAGAAGTATATAAAACGTTAATCGCTCAAGGGAATAGTAAAAATTATCATGTGTTTATTATTCCGGTAGATGAGGAACTAAATTTAAAAGCTGCCGCAAAAGCAGTAAGTGAAAAGAAAATTGAAATGATTCCTGTTAAAGATATTACGAAAGTGTCAGGATATATTCGCGGCGGCTGTTCACCAGTCGGAATGAAGAAGTTATTTTCTACATGTATTGATGCGAGTGCTCAATCGCTTGAAACGATGATAGTAAGCGGCGGGAAAATAGGTATACAAATTGAGCTGAAAGTGGATGACTTAGCGAAAGTAACGAGAGCACAGTTTGGTGAGGTAACGAAGTAATGATACATAGGAAAAGAAGTTCTAGTTTTATTAACTTTAGATAAAGATTTATAGGATAGTTAGTCCATTATGGGGCTGATTATCCCTTTTATTTACATGCCTATATTAAAATGAATAAAGATCGAATATTCAGTTTGAAATAGACTATAATATGAATCATTTGTTTGGCTTTGGGAGGAGGACAAAGGCTCGGTGCGTTACTCTTAAAGATAGGCAAGTGACAGAAGATTGTTTAATGGGGGGGCAAGAAATACCCATAAGAAAGCACGTATTGGGGTCCAGTATTTTTGGGGAATCTTACGCTAAGAGTTTGCAAGATGTTATACAGTTTTTTTGCTAATCCAGTAACATACAAGAACACTAAAACCGCGTTAGGATAGGAATGTATAAAAAATGTATAGATTTATAGAACTAAAAAAGAAGATTCCCTTGTGAGAGCAGGGTTATCCTTTTTTCATTGCTACTGATAACGAAAGTTATGTAAATAAGCTGTTCACTGGAACCTCATAGAAAACTGTGGTGAGATGAAATGTTTGATTTTGAAGTACTTCAAAATCTTAGCTAGATGGCTATGTATCGGTACCCCACAATAAAAAGGCAGGAACATATTTAATATGTTCCTGCCTTTTTATTGTGGGGCATGTTTCCTAACAGTTGATTTTGTTAACGAAAGTCGACTTCAAATCCATATTTTGTGTGAAATAAAAGCATATAATAAAAGTATGAGGTGATGATGTGAAGGAGATAAACATTCATAAAATTATTGCGGATAAGAGAAAAGAAAAGGGAATTACGCAGGAAGAGTTAGCGGCGTATATCGGTATTACGAAGGCGTCTGTTTCCAAATGGGAGACGGGGCAGAGTTATCCGGATATTACATTTTTACCACTGTTAGCATCGTACTTTAACATAAGTATAGATGAACTAATCTGTTATACACCGCAAATGGGACAGGAAGATATTAAAAATTTATATCATAGACTAGCGGAAGCTTTTAGTGAAGAACCGTTTGATGAAGTAATGATGGAGTGCAGAGAAATAATTAAAAAATATTATTCTTGTTTTCCATTATTACTTCAAATGGGACTACTTTTTATTAACCACCACATGTTAACAGGGGATACGGATAAAAGAATTGAAATTTTAGAAGAGGCAATGTCTCTCTTCAGCAGGGTGCAGGAAGAAAGTGGTGATGTTTCTCTTGTGAAAGAGGCGGTAACGTTTCAAGCAACTTGCTATCTTATACTCAATAGACCAAATGAGGTGCTTCAATTACTTGGCGAAACGATACGTCCTAACGTTCCAGAGGAAGATCTAATTGCACAAGCGTATCAAATGCTTGGAAATGCTGAAAAGGCGAATGAAATTATGCAGATTAGTATGTACCAACATTTAATGCAACTCGTTGCAACAATACCGAATTATGTAGTAAATGCTTCAAACGCTGAAAAGGTAGAGTTAATTTTAAATAGAGCTTTCATGTTAATAGATATATATGAAATAGAAACATTACATCCCAATATGACTTTAAAAGTATACTATGCTGCTGCACAAGTATATTGTATGCAAGGAAATTTTGAAAGAGCATTAGAAATGTTACGGAAATATGCAGCGGTTTGTGCGGATAGCTTCACAGTAAATAGTCTGCATTTACATGGCGATTCATATTTTGATGCGATTGATGGATGGTTTGCAGAGTTTCCACTTGGTGCTAAAACAGTTAGAAATGAAGAGATTATAAAGCGAAGCATGTTACAAAGTATTGCAGAGAATCCAGTTTTTGCTCCAATGAAAGATGTAAGAGAGTATAAAAATATAATAACGAGTTTGAAATTTAAATTGGATATAAAAGAATAGGGGTGACAAAATGATGACTTTTGATGAATATGAAGTAGCGATAAAGAGTGAGTTTACTTTACAAGGTACGATTACAAGGCCCAAAGCTGAAGGGAAGTATGCGGCTGTTGTCATTATCGCGGGATCTGGAGAAATTGACCGTGATGGAACGATCGTACCGCTAAAGCTTGAGGCGAACATATATAAAGATTTAGCGCATGTAATGGCGAGACTTGGGGTAGTGACGCTCCGCTTTGACAAGCGCGGAGTAGGAAAGAGTGACGGAGAATTTCTGAAGACTGGAATGTGGGATTTAGTTAGTGATATAGAGTCTACGATTACGTATTTAAAAGAACAACCATTTGTTGATCCGGAAAATATCATTTTAGCTGGTCATAGTGAAGGTTGTATGTTAGCAACAGTAGTAAATGCAAGAACACCAGTTAATGGGCTCATCCTTCTTACAGGAGCTGCGGAATCATTAGAAGAAGCTGCGAAAAGACAAAGAGAAATTGCTTATAAAGAACTAAAAGAACAGAAAGGAATAAAAGGAAAACTAATGCGCCTTCTCAAGGTGGAGAAACGTGGAGAGAAGCAGATGGAAAAAATAAAAGAGAAAATGATGAACACAGAAAAAGATACGATTAAAGTTGGTTTTAAACCGATGAACGCAAAGTGGTTTAGAGAGCATTTTCAGCATGACATCTATAAAGACTTACAACAAGTAACATGTCCAGTACTAGCTATTGCTGGTGATAAAGATATTCAGGCTGACCCTGAAAGAGCGAAGCGGATCGGTGAGTATGTGAAGGGTGGTTCTGAAGTACATGTAATAAAAGATATGGATCATAGTTTGAAAAGTTTTGAGGGGGATTTTAAAGCTTTAGAGTTTAAAAAGAATTACGAAGAAGGGGCGGGAAAGCCACTTCATCCAGAGCTGGAAGAAATAATTGTGAATTGGATGGAATCATATTTTATCTCGCAACATGCGGGTAGTAAGATTCCCGGCTCAATATTAGGCGAAAGTGAGGAAGTCGGAAGGGAGAGTAATTGTCTGTAAAAAAACGGTTGTTGTAGGTTGATTTAGTTTAGTATATGAATTTATTTTTTTGCGAATTCATTCATTATAAAATGTTCGTTTTTATCTCGTTAATTAATAAAAACGAACATTTTTTTATTTTAAATAAATTGGGTAATTCAACTATGACTCTAATATAAATAGTTGAATATAATAATAAATTAATGGAGGTGATGTTATATGGCTCTTACTACAGGACCGATTGGAAACGTAGGAAATCAACCTGCTAATGCAAATAAAGTTAGGGTGAAAATCCTTAACCGTACTGCGGGCCCACTTACTGGAGTAGCTAGAGTTTTTAGACTTGACGGTTCATTAGTATTAATTGAACAGGTAAACTTCAACGTAAATTCTAATGCTTCTACTTTTGCAACTCTAAGTTTAGTTCATCCTGTTTTTGGACAAGCATTTGAATATGAAGTTCAAATTGTTCCTAATCAACCTGGTGGACTATATAGTGTTTATGGACTAACAGCTGAAAATGTTATTATTACTGCACAACGTGTTGTGAACTCAGAATTGACATAGTTTCTTTAATTACAATAGATTGGTGCCTACATGGTATCCCATCTGTTTTTGTACGTATTATTTAGAGAGAGAAAGGTTTTACACAAAAATAAAGACAGTTATAGAAAAAGGAAAAGTCGAGCTATCATCTTGATTTTTATTATTTCTGTCTTAGACTTTATCCCGCTATTTGCGGGCAGTAAGACACCCACCTCAAAATTCAGTGAAAGCAAAGAAGTTAGGTGGCGGATGAACAACACCATACTGATTAAAGTTTCACTTTATCTGTTTTGTTGCATAGTTTTCTTTGAATGCTTTTTATTCAAACTGTTTTTTTAAGTATTTATCAAATATGTATTATTGCATAAATAAATTACAATTTATAAGTTAATATTAAACTACTTTTAAATTGTAAAGAATATTTTAATAATCTTTATAAGAGAAGGATATTTCTTGTTAAAAGTAAAATTGTTTGGAATGTGAATAAACAAAAAGTTTAGAAGTGATACAGACTCAATAGAGTTTTGTATTAAATAAAAAGAAAAGGGGTATGGGCTTCTAAATGTTTTCGGGGGTTAAAAAGCACGTTTTAGTTAATAGCTTCAAATTATATTTTAAAGGGGAAATGGGTATATGAAGTTTCGAAATACAAAGCTTGCTATGGTTACACTATCTTCATTTTTTATTTTAGGTTCTGCATCTCTATCATTTACAGATACCATACACGGTGAAGTAGCTTCTGCATCACCACAAGAGATTACTGTAAAAAGCTATGACGATACATATTATAATAACGCGATAGGAAAGACCGGTTTAGAATTAAAGAAGGAACTTCATAATATTATTGATGATCATACAAAGTTATCATACAGTGCGGTTTGGGAAGCGCTAAGAGATACTGATGAAGATCCAAATAATAAAAACAATGTGATACTTTTATATACTGGGCGTTCGCAAGGGAAACTTACGAATGGTTCAGGAGTTGATAACTGGAATCGAGAGCATGTTTGGGCAAAATCACACGGTGATTTTGGCACGACTGCAGGACCTGGAACAGATTTGCATCATTTAAGAGCGACGGATGTATCTGTAAATAGTTCACGTGGAAATTTGGATTTTGATAATGGTGGCGTGAATCATTCGGAAGCGACAGAATGTAAATATGATAGTGATTCTTGGGAACCACGTGATAGTGTAAAAGGAGATATCGCTAGAATGCTATTTTACATGGCTGTTCGTTACGAGGGAGACAACGGCGAAGTAGACTTAGAACTAAATGAAAAGGTGAATAACAATAAAGACCCATACATGGGCAAACTATCCGTTTTATTAAAATGGAATGAACAAGACCCAGTAGATGATTTAGAGCGAAAGCGTAATGAAGTGATTTTTACAAAATATCAACATAACCGCAATCCTTTTATTGATCATCCTGAATGGGTAAATAAAATTTGGAACTAGATTTTTAAAGGCATTCTATTTGGATAGAAGGGATTGATCATTATGATCAATCCCTTTTTATTTCTATACTGGAATAAGTGATTTTTATAGGATTGGAGAGGAGAACAGGATAGATATTTTATCAAGTTAAGTATAATAGGAGTCTTTTAATACGGCCCCCACTCAATATTAACCCCAACAATAAGAAAAATAAGTCCAATAATAAACCAAATGAATGCAAGTGGAGCCATAAATCGAATCCATTTTCCGTAAGAAATGCCGCTCGCCGCGAGTACTCCCATTAAAACACCGGAAGTTGGATTGAGGCAGTTCACTACACCTTCGCCGAGCATAACAGCTTGTACTGTAACTTGGCGTGTAATGTGCATGAAATCAGCTAATGGAGCTAATATCGGAATGAAAATAACAGATTCACCTGTCCCGGATGAAATGAGGAAATGTAATGCGGCACTACTTACATACATACCGATAACGCCAAATACTGGGCTTTGTCCTTCGAGAGACTGTGCGAGTTGGTTAACGATTGTATCAAGTAATTTCCCTTGCTCCAAAATGACTGAAATACAACGAGCCATTCCGACGATCAAAGCACCGTATATGAGATTTTGGCAGCCTGCTAGAAAAGTAGAAGCGATATCGTTTGCTTTCATTCCACCTATTATTCCGGCTGTAATTGCTATGAAAATAAAAGTAGCAGTCATTTCTGCGTCTGTCCAATGTAGACGAAAAGCGCCGATTAAAAATGCAATTAATGATAAAGCTGAAACGAGTAAAATTAATTTATGACGTATTGTCCAAGGAACTTCTGTTTTCTGCGCCTCTTTTCCGCTTGAAAGAGTATTACTTGGAAACCAGTTGTCGCCAAGAATGCTTCCTTTATTCGATTTTTTTAAGCGTTTTACGTACCAATTAATATATAGAATGGTTGCAAGTAAAAAAGAGAGATAGATTGCTGTACGTAAACCAATTCCTGAAAACATTGGGAGTTCCGCGATTTTTTGTGAAATGCCTAAAGGTGAGGGCGATAAAATAGTAGCATTAAAACCAGCATAAGTCCCTAAGTCAACTCCCCCCACTGAGATAAAGCCTTTCAGTGGGGGCATGGGTTAGAACACTAGGTCTTTTCGTCTATCGCTAGACAGTTGACGCTCTAGCATTCATGCCACTTTATGGTAACACCCCAAGTATGTTTTTGGTTGGTACTGGCAACGAACGATTGCTTTCCCACTTGCACCACCCTTTCGAAAAAGAGCAGTTCTCCCTTATGGAAGAAGCCACCACTCAGATGAATCAGGCGTGTGCTACAAGCCCCGACAAGTCGCGTACACATGGATGGTTGACGCACCCACTAAGCTATGCGCGAAGCAACAGCCTTACGTTTTTGTACTTCTAATAGAATCGGCGTTTTCACTTTGAGATTGTCATCCAATTGTACAACTCTTGATTTTTGCAATGTATTCAGCGCACCATTAATATCAGCATGGATACATGTTCCTGCTTTACTTTGGTACAGACCACGCGTAATTCGTTTGCCACTAAAGCGATACTGCGTCTTATCATCCTTAGACCAAACCGGAACCGGATCTTTATCAATAAAACTAGCTTTTGAAGTATAGCTTTCTTCTTGTTTGAAAAATCGGATGCCTTCTTGTATACATTTATTCTCAATTGCTGCCATCAATTTTTGAAATGGGATTTGCACAAACTTTTGATTATTCTTTTTCCCCATATGAGAGTTTTGTTTCCAACCAGCGTTATACCCTATAACAATCGTATCTATATCGAATTCTTTCACTTTTTTGAACAACAGACCTACTGTTTGTGCAATGTAACCGTTTATTTGTCTTTCTCGTTTATGCCAAAGTGCGGCCATTTTATTCGTTACAATACGTTTTGAAATTCCATTGTCCATATTTTTCTGCCCTAGATTACAAATCATTTTGTTGAAGTATTGATTTATGGATTTTAGTTTTTTTCCATCAATTAAGAAGGCATCACCTGTATTGGTTACGCAACTTACTAATCTATCTACACCTAAATCGCAACTCAAAGCGTTACTCGTAGTCGTGGATGGTTTCTTCATTTGAGAAACGTGCATTTCATATGTGTAATGCACCTCAAAGAACCGACCTTTTTGCTTCGGTACAATCTCAATGTAGGAGATTTTTTTATTCTTTAAGTTTTTCGGCATACGTATTTTAATAGAACCGAATTTTTTTCTGAATGCCACATTCATTGGAATCATCCAATACCCATTATCATCTACTTTTGGAACTTGATAGATTTCAACGATTCGTTTGTCGGTGGAACGAGAATAATTTGGGAACTTCGGACGACCTGTGAACTTCTCAGGATTTTTTTTCCACTGTTCCAATGCTTTAAAAAAGCTCTTCACTTCTGTAAATAAGGTTCTACGAATCGCTTGAACAGAGTTTGATTGCATGCCCCAGTAGTTCGTGTCGGCTTGCATGGCAGTGTCCACTTCTTTTATAGTAGCCATTTTATTATCGTTCAAATAACTTTGTTTAATCGTGTACAATCCAACATTTCGCAATGCTTTTGAACTATGTGACATGCGCTGAAGTAAACGAAATTCTTTAGCTGTGAGGCAAGCTCGTCCGATATTCTGTTTCTGCGTGAAGCGTTGCATGTTTTCTCTTTTCTTTTGTTTACGTAATACTTTCACTGCTTTCTTTCTGGCCATTGTTTTCACCGCCTTTCTTAGAGGGAGTATTAAAATTATTTTTGATAAATTAATATTTAGAAAGAAATGGAACAAGAATATGTTCTTCATCGAAATTCCTTTTGGATCAAGTAGCGGAATGATAATCATTATCTAATTTCGTTGTCTTACAATCTATTCCCTTCTTATCTACATTATATCGTAAGACAAAAAGAAACAAACATTCGCCCTCAAAAATTATTATGAGCGAAACAAAAGCGTTCAGCCTACCTTATGACGGCAATTAAGGCAATAGTTTTTCTGTCCTTTTCCCGCACATACAAATTATTGCAACATTAGACAGGGAAACGAAAATAATCCAAGAATATGTTAAATAGAAAATAACAGGAAAAGAGGGAAAAAGATGTGGAAAACTACGGATCTATGTGATGAGTTTGAAAATGAATTACAAATATGTCGCCAGTCTTTTCAATCTTTTGGGAAGAAAGAACAATTCCACGGGAAAATTGCAACGGTGAAAGTGAAGGATGATAATGTACTAGTGAAGGAAGGATTACAAACATTGCCGGAAGGAACGGTATTAGTTGTTGACGGGGGATCCTCTACGAATTGTGCGTTACTTGGTGATAATTTGGCAGCTATTGCGGAGGAAAGAAAGCTGGCAGGAATTATTGTGAATGGATATGTTCGTGATTCTAGTGAGCTAAAGAATATAAATATTGGTATTTTAGCGTTAGGAACAATGCCGAATAGAAGTGTTAAAGAAGGAAAAGGAGAACGAAATATTTCATTGCAATTTGGACAAGTAGAATGGAAGCCGGATGAATATGTGTATGTGGATGAAGATGGCGTCATTATTAGTGAAAAGAGTTTGCATCGTTAAAGGTTAGTAAGTTACTATTCTTAGAAAATAAATCCGATAAAGCATGGACAAAATTCTTTGTCAATAGTAAAATGATACAGAAATTTAAAATTAACAGAATGTATAGGTTTATCGTTTTACGATAACTTAAATGGAAGTAAGTTGTGCCTAGAAAAGTGAATGTTATCACAATGATACGTTCATGAACAAAATTATTTTTCCTATACAAATATAGCCGCGAATGATGCGGGTAGGAGGTGTTGCACAGTTTGTTCGACACTTACAAAAAAAGAGTGTCAATTGCACGCCCTTGAAGGGCCTTTTTTTGTGTGAATAGTAGTAAGGGAGGAAATTTTGGGATGGCAATGTTAAAAAAATGGCTGCTTACGTCGTTAATGGCAGTTACACTTGTATTTGTTTCTTTTGCGAATACAGTACATATTACGTTTGCTGAAGGAAATACAGCAAAACTTGCAATTATTGGTGAATCAGAAAAAGGCATTATGTTATGTCCGAAAGAAGAGCAAATTAAAGATGGGGAAACAGCTTTAAGCTTGCTACAAAAAGTCATGGGGGACAAAGTAGAAGCTGAAACGATGTCGTTTGGAACGTATGTAAAAGGCATTGACGGCTTAATGGCTGGAGCTACAAGCGGCTGGTTGTATGATGTAAATGATAAATCTGCAGAAGTTGGAGCGGATAGTTATAAATTAAAATCTGGGGATGTTGTTGTTTTCCGCTTTGTTTCAGATTGGAACAATATGAGTCAAGAAACATTACAACAAACATTAGATAAATTTGGTACTTGTAAAACTGTAGAAGAACCAAAAACGGATGATCCGAAACAAGAAAAACCAGAAGAACCAAAGACAGATGATCCAAAACAAGAAAAACCAGAAGAACCAAAAACGGATGATCCAAAATCAGAAAAACCAGAAGAACCAAAAACGGATGATCCAAAACAAGAGAAACCAGAAGAGCCAAAGACAGATGATCCAAAACAGGAAAATCCAGATGGAACAAAAACAACAGAACAACCAAAGCAAGAGAACATCCAAGTTCCAGCAGCACAAGTAAATGAAGCAATCTCTAAGACATCTGAAAAGATGTTACAAGATGGAATTGAAAGTGACTGGGTAGCGTTAGGTCTTTCCCGTTCTGGAAAGGATATACCAATCGAGGCAAAATTAAATTATGTTAAGGCTGTAACTGAAAAAGTAGAAAAGCGAATTAATCGTTTTTCAGCGACAGATTTAGCTAGAACGATTATTATGATGAATGCCATGAATGCAGACCCAACAAAGGTAGGCGAACATAATTTAGTTCAAAAATTGTACGAATCAGATAAAGTGAATTCTGTTACAGGTTATACATTTGCTTTACTTGCATTTGATACGAAGAAATATGAAGTTCCAGTGGATTCAAAATGGAATCGAGTTGCTTTAGTAGATGCGCTTTTAAACGCGCAACATACGGATGGCGGCTGGACTTATGATAGTGCAAGCAGTAAAGAAAGTGCGAGTAGCGTTGATGTAACAGGTATGGTTTTATCAGCATTAGCTCCTTATCAAGACCGTGAAGATGTGAAACCAGCTGTGCAAAAGGCTGTCGCATACTTATATAATGAACAACTAGAAAATGGTGGTTTTTCTGCTGATGGACAAGAAAATTCTAATAGTGTTGCGCAAGCAATTATTGGATTATCACTTGTGAAAGATGTAGATCAAAACCGTCTACATAAGGCGATGCAAAATCTATTGTCATATCAACTTCCAAATGGTGAATTTAAATGGTTACCAGGCGATCAAAACGGTAGCGGAATGGCAACAGAGCAAGCGTTATTAGCTTTACTTCAGTTTAAAGACCTTGGAAAATCGATTTATGACTGGTCAACTGAATCTGTTACTGAAATTAATCCAAAACCAAATGTAGATTCAGAAAATGTTGTGGTGGAAAAAGAAGTTACTGAACAACCAGAAGAACAAAAACAAGTGCAACAAGAAACAAAAGATGACACTTTAAAAGTTGTTGTGGATAACGAACCGGTTAAAAATAAAAAATCCGGAAACGGTAGCACATTACCGAAAACAGGAGCATCTTCTCATAGTGCAGCGACAGAAGTAGGTATGGGTGTATTATGTATTGCTTCTGCATATGTATTATGGAGACGTAAAGCAGCTTAACAAAAATTAGGAGCAATCATTTGCTCCTAATTTTATCCCGCATTAACGGGCAGTAAGATCCCCACCTCAAAAGTTAGCGAGTGCAAGGAAGTTAGGTGGAGATTAACTGCCCGTAAAAGCCCGATTGGTTCAACTAATAATAAGTGGGGGGTGGAAAAGCCCCCCACTTATTAAAGTTTCACTTTATTATGAAAGGTGAGAGGCAACATGAGTAAGATGAAATGGTTTATTTCTTTACTGCTTTCACTTGGGCTACTTGCCGGATGTGAAGAGGCAGCTGTAAAGCCTGAGAAGAAAGTAGAACCGAAGCAAGAAGAAGTAGCAAAACAAGAAGAGAAAAAAGATGAAGCGAAACCGGAAGAAAAACAAGCTGAACAAGAGCAAAATAAGCAAGACGAACAGAAAGAGAAACAAGAACAAAAAGTAGAAGAGAAGCCGAAAGAAGAAAAGCCGCAGGCACAGCCAGAAGTAAAGAAAGAAGAGAAACAGCAGGAACAACCGAAAGAACAACCAGCTGTAAATAAGCAACCAGAACAGCAAAAAGCACAAGAAGAGAAACAACAAGAGCAACAACCGAAAGCGCAAGAAGTAAAAGAAGAAGCAAAGGTTGTGAATCAGCCGAAGGAAACACCGAAGCAGGAGCAAAAAGAAGATCCGAATAAAGGTGGAAAAGACGTAACTCTTCCAACACCACCGAAACCAGTGCCACCTAATCCACCAGAACCACCAAAACCACAAGCAAAACAAGTCACGATCTCAGTAAAAGGTGATAAAGGGTACTTATTAGGTGCGAGAAAAATGGATGTACAAGAAGGCGATACAGTGTATAAAGTATTGCAACGTACAGGTTTAGATGTGGATGCAATGGGTTCTAAAGGTGATATTTACGTAAAAGGTATTAATGATTTATATGAAAAAGATGTAAACGATAATAGCGGATGGAAATATCGTGTAAACGGTTCGTTTCCAAACTATAGTGCGGGTGTAGTTACAGTGAAGCCCGGAGATACAATCGAATGGGTGTATGTATACTAAATTAAGAAAGGCATTCGGTAAAGGACTATGAAAATAAGTTTTTCTTCTTTACATCCTTTTGTGAATTTTTTTTATTATATCGGGGTGATGATACTATGTATGATGTGTCTTCATCCTCTTTTTTTAATTGGAGCAATTCTATTAATCGTTATTTTAAATGTGATGCAAGGGAATAGCGAAAAGATAAGAAAGATGTTACCAAGCACAATTATATTCTTTTTTATGGTTATTTTATTTAATTCGCTATTCACGCATAGAGGTCGAACTACGTTATTTTGGTTGGGTGATAGCCGTATTAAGCTTGAGGCAATTATGTTTGGAGTAGTAATGGGGTTATTATTAGTTGCGATTATGTTTACGTTTGCTTCGTATAATGATATTATTTCAAGTCATAAATTTTTATATTTATTTTCTAGAATTTCACCGAAAGTGGCATTGTTAACGATGATTACAGTGAGATTTGTTCCTTTGTTTATGAGACGATTACAGAAAATAACACTCGTCCAAAAAACGAAAGGTGTACAAGTAGATGCAGGTTCTATTGTTGAACGCGTGAAAAATGGTATGCAATTATTGCAAGTATTATTAATTTGTTCATTGGAAGATGCGCTGCAAACAGCAGATTCTATGCAAGCTCGTGGATTTGGTGTAACGAAGCGTACGACATATATTCGCTATAGAATGGAAAAACGCGATTGGTATACGCTCAGTTATTTAAGTATTCTATTTATAGTTGCTATTATATGTAGTACGTATGGCGGAGGAAAGTTAATCATTTATCCGAAAGTCGAATCTATTTTATTTCAGCAATACGATGGGATGATGTTTATCGTATTTACGATGTTTATTAGTTTACCAATTATAATGGAAGGAAGGGAATGGATATGGTGGCGCATGCAGAAATAAACAATTTATCATTTGTATATGCTGATGAAAACGAAAAAGCGTTACAGCATATTTCTCTTTCTGTTCAAAAAGGAGAGTTTATTGCACTTGCCGGCGGATCAGGATCTGGGAAGACGACTTTATTAAAACATTTTAAAAAGGAATTACTTCCAATTGGTACACGTTCAGGAGAAATTTTTTATGATGACGTTTTATTAGAGGAAGTACCTGATTTATTATCTGCGCAAGAGATTGGTATGGTATTTCAAAATCCAGAAAATCAGCTCGTAATGGATACAGTTATTCAAGAATTAGCATTTTCCTTAGAAAATATCGGGTTACCATCACATACTATTCAAAAACGAATAGCAGAGCTCATTAGCTTCTTAGGATTTCAAGATTTATTGCATCAATCTGTTCATACGTTATCTGGCGGACAGAAGCAACTTGTCAATTTAGCTGCGGTATTAGTGATGCAACCGAAATTATTATTATTAGATGAACCAACTGCGCAGTTAGATCCAATTGCTGCAAAAGAATTTTTAGGATTATTAAAACGTATTAACGAAGAACTTGGAATTACGATCGTTTTAAGTGAACATCGCTTAGATGAAGTGATACCACTTGCAACGCGCGTTATTTGTATGAATAACGGTCGAATCGTGTATGATGGTAGTCCGAAAGCGGTTGTAGCGAACATGTGGAAAGTAGAAAACTTCCGTCCATTTATTCCGCAAATTCCAAGGTTGTTTTTAGAGTGGAATACGAAAGATATTCCGTTTACAGTGCGAGAAGCGCAAATGAAAATGAATGATTTTTCAGCGATGTCATATGTAAGTGAGCCAATAGCACAAAGTGAAAAGCAAGAAGTCATTTTAAGTGCCGAGCATATTTCGTTCCAATATGAAAAAAATAATCCGCTCATTTTACGAGATTTAACAGTGTCGATTGAAAAAGGAAAATGGGTAGCTCTCGTTGGAAAGAATGGGACAGGAAAGTCTACACTGTTGACGATTTTAGCAGGGTTACAAAAAGCGAGAAGAGGGAAAGTAAAGTGGAATGGGAAAGTGATACATAAAATTGATTCGAAAGAACGATTTAAAAGTATGGGGTATGTATCACAGCATCCGTATTATCATTTTACTTTTGATACAGTGTGGGACGAGGTGTATGAACGAGCGCGTGAATTATATGGAGAACAAGGAAAAGAAATAGCAGAACATCAGCTTAAAAAGTTTTGGCTATATGGACTTAAAGAACGTCATCCACATGATTGTAGCGGGGGAGAGCAACAACTACTTGCATTATGTACAACGTTATTATCAAAGCCGACTTTATTATTACTGGATGAACCGACAAAGGGGCTAGATCCGTGGAAGAAGGAAAGAGTAGGGGAGCTATTTAGGAAGCTGCAAAAAGAAGGTACAACAATTGTAATGGCAACCCATGATATTGAATTTGCAGCGAAATACGTGGATCAATGTATGATGTTATTTGACGGAGCAGTCATTATGAATGATGCACCGAAAGAATTTTTTAGTGGTAACTTCTTTTATACAACATCTATTAACCGATTCATTCGAAAAGAACTGCCATATGCATTAACGTGGGAGGATGTGTACGAAGCGTGTCAAAACGATATGTTGCATTCATAATATGTATTTTTGCAGTAATAATAGGCACATTACTCTTTACGACACTTATCATGGACGGTTATTACATGTTAAGTAGTTTGTTTTTATTAGTTGTTATTATGTTACCTTTCTATATCCGTTTTGAAAGGAAGGCGTTTGTTTCACGTGAAATTGTTCTCGTTGCCGTATTAGCGGCAATTGCAGCAGTGAGCCGCGTACCATTTTCTATTTTACCAAGTGTACAACCGACTTCTTTTGTTATTATCGTTTCTGCAATTGTGTTTGGAAGTGAAACGGGATTTATGATTGGGGCAACAGCAGCGATTGTGTCTAACATCTTTTTAGGACAAGGTCCGTGGACGCCGTGGCAAATGTTTTCATGGGGTATGATCGGTTTTATAGCTGGATTATTACGTAATACGTTTTTCATGAAAAAGCTATGGGGAAGACTTCTATACGGATTGTTTGTTGGATTTTTATTTGGCTGGATTATGAATTTCTGGGGACTTCTCGGTTTTATACGAGAGGCAACGTGGGAAACAGTCATTTCGTATTATATCGCAAGTTTTTATTTCGATTTGAGCCATGCCATTTCTAATGTCGTTTTCTTACTATTATTTAGTACGTCTTGGATTACGATTCTTACAAGATTTAAAAAGAAATATGGCATATTAGATGAGCATAACATAGTATAGAAAAGCATACTCATATAAGGTAGGGTCGCGACTTACATATTCGTTTGCCTCTTTCATGCTTCTTACATATTGTAAGGAGCATTTTTTATTGTCAAAAAATAGTCCAATATATATCCGTTACTATATAAAATTATTTGTATAATAGTAGGTGAGAATTATTTTCAAAAGGGAGGTGTATAGTTAATGAAGTTAGTTATTCCGAAGCAACATGGTGCATGGGCGATGCTTGTTATACCATTTCTATTAAGTGTCATACTTGGGAAACCTACTATATATCATATTCCATTGTTTATAGCTTGGTTCTTTATCTATTTAGCTACGTATCCATTCCTTATGTACATAAAGCAAAAACGAAAAAAAGAGTATTTACATGCAGCAATTGTGTATTTTATCATCGCTTTTGTATTTGGGATGATTTCTCTATTATATGAATGGCGCATTCTTTTATTCGTAGCAGTCATGATTCCATTCTTTATAGTAAATATGTATTACGCTCGTCAAAAAAATGAAAGAGCATTACTAAATGACATTAGTGCGATTATTGTTTTCTGTATTGGTGGTTTAGTTAGTTATTATTTTTCAATGAAACTTATAGATAAAACAGCATTATTTATCGCGCTTATTTCATTTTTATATTTTTTAGGAAGTACGTTTTATGTGAAAACGATGATACGTGAGAAAAATAATCCGAAGTATCGCTTTATATCTTGGGGTTATCATATTCTATTAATGATCATTGTATTTGCAATTAATCCGTGGTGCTCCCTTATTTTTATACCAAGTGTCATTCGAGCCATTATATTGTATGGCAAAAAAATTTCTATTATAAAAGTAGGGATTTTAGAAATTGTGAATTCTGTATATTTTTTAATCATAACGGCAATAATTATGAAGTATGCCATTTGAAAAAACTTCCCACCTTATGATGGGAAGTTTTTTCAATCTTGTTCTAAAATGTGAACGGTGTAATCGCAGCGTTGAATAGCTTGTTCGATTGCATAAAGAGATTGCTCAATACGAGCGCGATTAAAATCTTTTTCAACAGTCTGTAGTGCTTCTTCTAAACAATGTTTTGCTTCTTGTAATGATTGAAACGAATCTTGTACATATCCGCGAGCATTTTGATGCATTTTATAATCCTCCTTGCATATTCATATATGTATAGTATGAACAGTAAAGAAGAAAATATAATTCGTTATATTTGTTTGACAATTAAAATGAAATTACGTATAGTAAGAATTAAGTGAATATTTTCTTATCCAGAGAGGTGGAGGGACTGGCCCGATGAAACCCAGCAACCGCGATGCAGGTGCTAATTCCAGCAGAACATATTTGTTCTGGGAGATAAGACGAAGATATATACGTAACTTCTTCTTATCGGAGAGGTTTTTTTATTGCAAAAAAACCAATTACGAAAATTTATATTAAGAAGAAAGGGGTTGCGAAGTACTGTGACACTCGAAAAATACGTAAAACTGCGTAGTACAGTTTATGAATATATGATAGAGCAAGATAAGCCAATATCATTGTTAGATATTCAAGAACATATCGTTTCGCATCATGAAGGAAAATTCACGAAAAAGATGTTACATCAATTTTATTTATCAAGACTATTAGATGAACTGAAACTGGATGGGAAAATTACATTAGCTGATGAATATCTCTATACTGAAAAAGGGGTATTTTATAAGGCGAGAAAAGGGAGCTAAGCTCTCTTTTTTTGAAGTATGTAGAGTAAAAGACTGCTTAAGCAGCCTGATACAGGGAATGGTGTTGAGTGTGTAGTGTCAAAGATTGAATGTGCCTGAAAGAGGCAATTCATATCGGCTGCAAATGAAAAGAGACACCTTCGCCGAATAGGTGTCAGTCGTTTTGTCATATAGACTTGCTATTTGACAGTTATTAGAATAACATGCACAGGTTTGGAAGTCAAAAGGGAATTAAAGGAAGAGGTGTTGTTATGTACGCTTATTTAATAAAAGAACTATATAGGCATATTCCGAAATATATTATTGATAGAGGATATGAATATTATGAAGATGGACATGTAGAAGATGTTGAAATACATGATAATAAAGTATTTGCATTTGTAACTGGAAATGCAGGGAATTATGAAGTGGTCATCGATCTCGAAGATTTTTCAGAAAGTAATTGTGAATGTCCATATGAAAATTATTGTAAGCATATGGCGGCGGTCGTTTATGATTTGCAAGATGCTGGTGAGAGTAAGGTGAAAGAGAAACTGAAAGATTTAGAAAAGGAAGAGTTACTCACAGTATTAAATCGTTTATTACAAAGTTCAAAAAACGTGCAAATTGTAGAGAAGATGTTAAAGAAGGGGAAACTTTAACTTATAAAGGGAGTTGTTTTGTAGTGAATGTACTCATTGTATACGCTCATCCTAGTCCTTCCAGTTTTAACGCGGCGATTTTAAAGCATGTACAAAAAGGATTACAAGAAACAAACCATTCGGTTACGGTACTTGATTTATATAAAGAACAATTTAATCCAGTCCTTGTATTTAATGAAGATAAGAAAAGACGTGACTTAGTAAATGAAGAAGAAACAGCTCGGTACAGAACATTAGTAGAAGAAGCGGATATGTTTCTATTCATCTATCCGATATGGTGGTGGGGGATGCCAGCTATTTTAAAAGGATTTATTGATCGTATTTTCGTTGCTGGATTTGCTTATAAATATGAAGGGGCCCTGCCGAAAGGGTTACTAAAAGGAAAGAAGGCGTGGGTAATTAATACGTTAGACTCACCGTTATGGTACGTCGCACTATTATATCGATCAGCGGATTGGATTATGATGAAGAGAGGTGTATTACGTTTTTGCGGCATTCGCGATATAAAACGATCTGTTTTTCAATCTGTGAAAACGAGTAAACGAGAGAAGCGGGAAAAGTGGTTATTACAAATAGAAGAAAAGGCTCGTACATTATGAATGAAATCGATCGAATTATAAACTGTTGTGGGTATGATGACGAACTTTTTCGAACGTATATTACATGTTTACTTCAATTGAAAAAATGTAGCGAAACGTTTGGGCAAATTCAAATACAATTAAGAAATGATTATTTAATAAGAGGAATTTGTGAAAGAGAAGTTGATGAAGTAGTAAGGGGAAGTAAGGAATATGAAATGCATTTTCTTCCTAAAGCGTTACAGTGGAATTTCTTGAGGGAAAATCCACATCTGATTGAAAAAGTATGTGAAGATTTTTTTGCATTTGAGGCATTATATCTTACGGAGATAGAGTGGAAGACCGTGATAAATTGCGTGGGAAATAAATGATTTATTATGTAAAAAAGCTAGTATAAAACTAGCTTTTCGTTTAAATAAATAAGAAACATAGACTTATGATAAATCCTGCATATAGTAAGTTCACAACGCAAAATCCCATAATATCACGAGCACCTAAACCAGCTATCGCTAATGCTGGTAATGCCCAGAAAGGTTGAATTAAATTTGTCCAAGCATCGCCCCACGCAATGGCCATTGCTGTTTTTGCAGCAGGTACACCAAGTTCAGCGCCAGCTGGAATCATAATGGGTGCTTGCACAGCCCATTGACCGCCACCAGATGGAACGAAAATGTTAACGATGCCCGCACTTAAAAAAGTAAAGAGCGGGAAAGTTGTTTCGTTTGAAATGCTAATAAAGAAATTCGAAATAGCTCCTCCAAGTGAAAGTCCTTCACTATTTGCTCCGATCATCATCCCCATAATTCCTGCGTAAAACGGAAATTGAAGTAAAATACCAGAAGCACTTTTCGTAGAATCTGAAAAAGCACGAATATATTGAATTGGAGTACGGTGGAAAATGAGTCCAGCAATTAATAACATAAAAATAACGATATCGAGTGTAAGGTTAAAGCCTTTCGTATAAAAGTAGTTAAAAATATAAATGAGGCCTAACAATCCAACGCAAAGTGTAATGATGATACTATTTTCCATTTTTTCAGCGAACGTATTTTTTCCTACCTCTTGAGCGGCAGCTTCCTCATGGAATACGCTAGGATCTACTGTTATTGTATGTTTTGCATCTGGATGCATCGCCTTATTAATGAGAGGCATCGTAACTAAAAAGATAATAACTGGAACGAGAGCATATGGTGAGAATAACGTTTCAGTGATTGGAATCGCTTCTTTAATACTTCCAGCTGTCGTTTTCATTAACGTTTCTCCGCCTGTTGCTAACGTAAGAGGGATAGAAGCAGAAAGCCCCGCATGCCAAATGAGAAATCCAGAGTAAGAAGAAGCGATTGCTAGTCTATAATCCAATCCTTCTAATTGTCTTGCCACTTCTTTTGCGTATAAAACAGATACAACAATACCAAATCCCCAGTTTATGTATGCCCCTAGTAAACTTACGATTGAAATGGCAATAATACCTTGTCCATTTGTTTTTGGTAGTCTTGCCGCTTTCGTTAATCCTTTTTTAATAAGAGGAGCGTTTGCTAAAGCAGATCCTGTCACGAGTACAAGTGCCATTTGCATAGAAAAGGCGAGAAGTCCCCAAATGCCATTACCCCAGTGATTAATCATTTCCACAGGTGTTTGATGCGTTGCAAACATGCCGAAGAAAATAACAAAAACAGTTAATAAACATGATAATATAAACGGTTCTGGCAAGAAACGTTGCACTAAGGCGACGCAACCATTAGTAAAAGAACGAAACAAAATAGATCAACCTCCTTATGTATGTTTATTACAATTATTCGAGGTTGTTTCGTTCATAACCTTTTAAAAATAGAAAATTCTGATATTTTTAAAGAGATAGAAATATGTTCAAGAAGAGTAGTACCATCATCAACTTGACAGAAAAAGTTGCTTTTCTCAAATATGAAATATTGCATATAAAAATGAATTGATGCAAATGTAAAAGCTTATTATAATGAAAGCATAAATATTCAACACATCTTTATACAGCAAAGAGGAGGAAGTAATATGGAAATCGCAATGGCAGTTTTAAAATTTTTAGGTGGAGTAATTCCTTTAGTTCAAGAACTTTTAAAAGCGTTTATGTAAGGTTATTTGTTAGCTATCATGTATCAATCATTATTATATCTTACTAAAAAAGAACGGGGTGATTTTTCTGAATATTAAGAAAAACACTAAAAGAAGAAAGTTCCTTGCATGTTTATTAGTTAGTCTATGTACCATTCATTATTCGTCTATTTCTTTTGCAGAAACACAAGCCGGTAATGCAACTGATGCAATAAAAAATGCTAATGATATTAATACTGGTATAGCAAATCTAAAGTATGATAGTAGAGATATTTTAGCAGTAAATGGTGATAAAGTAGAGAGTTTTGTTCCGAAAGAGAGTATCAATTCAAACGGTAAATTTGTAGTAGTGGAACGCGAGAAAAAATCACTTACAACGTCACCAGTCGATATTTCGATTATTGATTCTGTAGCAAATCGCACATATCCAGGAGCTGTACAACTTGCCAATAAAGCTTTTGCAGACAATCAACCAAGTTTATTAGTGGCTAAGAGAAAGCCTTTGAATATTAGTATAGACTTACCTGGCATGAGAAAAGAAAATACAATCACTGTCCAAAATCCGACATATGGTAATGTGGCTGGAGCAGTAGACGATTTAGTATCTACTTGGAATGAAAAGTATTCTACAACACATACGTTACCGGCAAGAATGCAGTATACAGAATCTATGGTTTATAGTAAATCACAAATTGCAAGTGCTCTTAATGTTAACGCTAAATACCTTGATAACAGTCTAAATATTGACTTTAATGCGGTTGCAAATGGAGAGAAAAAAGTGATGGTAGCCGCATATAAACAAATATTTTATACTGTAAGTGCTGAACTACCTAACAATCCATCCGATCTTTTTGATAATAGTGTTACTTTTGATGAGTTAACTCGTAAAGGAGTAAGTAATTCGGCTCCACCTGTTATGGTTTCAAATGTAGCTTATGGTAGAACGGTTTATGTAAAATTAGAAACAACATCTAAGAGTAAAGATGTACAAGCTGCTTTTAAAGCTCTACTTAAGAATAACAGCGTCGAAACGAGTGGACAGTACAAAGATATTTTTGAAGAAAGTACCTTTACTGCTGTAGTATTAGGCGGAGATGCGAAAGAGCATAACAAGGTTGTTACAAAAGATTTCAATGAAATTCGAAATATTATTAAAGATAATGCTGAATTAAGCTTTAAAAATCCAGCATACCCAATTTCATATACAAGCACGTTCTTAAAAGATAATGCAACTGCTGCTGTTCATAACAACACAGATTATATCGAGACGACAACTACAGAATATTCAAGTGCTAAAATGACACTTGATCATTACGGTGCTTATGTTGCTCAATTTGATGTATCTTGGGATGAATTCACATTTGATCAAAATGGGAAAGAAGTACTAACACATAAAACATGGGAAGGTAGTGGCAAAGACAAAACCGCTCATTACTCTACAGTAATCCCTCTTCCACCAAATTCAAAAAATATAAAAATTGTAGCAAGAGAATGTACAGGTCTTGCATGGGAATGGTGGAGAACAATTATTAATGAACAAAATGTTCCATTAACAAATGAAATAAAGGTTTCAATTGGAGGAACAACATTATACCCAACTGCTACTATTAGTCATTAGGTTTGAGTGAAGCGCCTTGTTTATAGGGCGCTTTTTTACTTAGGTGATAGGTAGATCGGCGTTTCTCCCCATCATTATATTTTACTCTAATAGTCTATGAAATTTAATTAATTAAATGTAAAATTTATACAGAAGATTATATAAATTTATAAAGAACCCTAGATATGTTATTCCACAATTAGGCCAAATGATAGAGTGAAAGTTTTACCAGGGCTAAAAATGTTGAGAAGCACAAGGAGAGGATTATATTGATTATTTATGAGCAATTTATAGAGGCACTTAAAGAAAAAATAGGCGATATTTTAACATTTGCAGAGATAAAGGACAGATTAATCACAAAATTTAATACGAAACCTGGGAGTATTAATCCTGCTGATTATTGTTATAACCGTTATAACAAAGGGAGGGCTGTTAATAAAAATTTGTTTATATATATAAACAAAAAAACTTATAGATATGTAGGTGAAAATTATCCTTATACTGGATTAGTTTTTCACAAACCTAAAGGGGCAGAGTGTGAATCTGTTGTAGGTGAGTGGGAAAATGGGAAACTTCTTTTCTATAAGGATAAGGATCAAATAGGAATCTCACAAATTAAAAAGTTATATGAGGCATACTTTGAAATGTTACGATTTGAAATGAATATTCTTGGTTGTAAGGCGACTGAATTAAGGCATCTTATAGGTCTCTAGGTGAATTTTTTTGTGTTCTTTACACGAATGGTGAGCTATCCAAAGTGACGAATCAGCACGGATATGATGTCATTAAAGGTGGACGAAGAATAAGTGTTAAAACAACTGCTCAAGAAAAAGGGTTTATCACGATCAACCAAAACACATTCGACCAATTCGATGACTTCTTCGTAGTTCAGTATAAAGATGATGATTTGAAACTATTATTTTATGGACCAAAGGAAGAGATTCCATCACTTAGACCGTATGGGAATACTTATGAGGTTGATATAAATTCTTTAAAGAGAGTAGAAAAGACACTCCTATAAGGGGGGCTTTTTAGCAGAAGTAAGCAGCTCCAACAATGATTCTTCAGCTTTGTAATTGTTATAGGAATCATATAAAACAAAAACTATTAGTGCTCAGTGACTAATAGTTTCTATCCGGCCCCATCAAACTAAAAAAGAACATATACCAACATAGCCTTATACAATTGCATTTAACTTTAGTTAAACTTTCATGTATGAGTGTTATTTTATACATTCACTTGATTGTTAAATATGCAGGTATGATTCTCAACGCTCTTATGTTTACCTGTTTTGAGTTAAAAATAAGAAAATTTGAAATGTTAGTTGTATACATTGTGTTAAATATTGTAAAATGAAATGGTACCAAAAAAACTAAATTGGTACCAAAGGTTTAGGGGGCGGATTATGAAACAAAGAATAGTAACAGAAACCATTCATCAAATTCAAACGAAGGGGTTTACATTTACAATTAGTGATTTAGCAAAACAATTAGCTGTCAGTAAGAGGACAATCTATGAGCACTTCTCTTCAAAAGATGAAATAGTAGATGAAGTTATTCGTAATGTAATAGAAAATATTCAAGAAAAGGAAAAAAATATCGCTGAAGATGATACGTTACAAACAGTTGAAAAAATAAGGCTCATTTTAATTTGCATTCCACAACAATTTCAATTCATGGACGCACGTTTATTAGTAGAACTAAAAAAACATCATTATTACCAATGGTTAAAATTAGATCAGTTTTTACGTGAAGTCTGGTCTACTGTAATTGGTTTAATTGAAGAGGGAATGAGAGAAGGTAGCATAAGAAAAATTCAAATTCCGTTTTTTATTGAAGTGTATTTAGGGGCACTGAATCGCATATATGATCCTATGTTTATTGAAAAGAGTGATTATACATTGGGAAGTATGCTTGAATCGATTATGGACATGTTACTATATGGCATTTCTAATTCGAAATAAAAGGTGGGAAAATAGTGCAGTGGATTTATTTAAGTTTAGCAATTTTATTTGAAGTAGCGGGTACAACTGCGATGAAACTATCTGATGGATTAACGAAACTAGTACCAAGCATTCTTATTTTTGTATTTTATGTAGTAAGTTTTGCATTTCTTTCATTTGCATTAAAAGGGATGGAAATGTCCGTTGCATATGCGGTTTGGTCGGGTATGGGAATTGTAACGATTACAACAATTGGTTTTATTTATTTTGGAGAAAGTATCAATGTAATTAAGATACTCGCAATTCTTTTTATTTTAATTGGAGTTGTAATATTAAATTTTAATAGTGAGGCACATGAAGCGAAGAAAAAAGAAATGGTGGAGGAACGTATACATTGAATCGATTAAAGTATTTTTTCCTTATTACTGATGTTGGGTTTGTTATATATTGGCTCATAACAATTTTTCATATAATTCCGCAAGAATATTTGTTTAAAGATTACGAAGATCCTATTTTAGTAGCATGGAATTGGTCTTTTTTGCCTCTAGATTTGTTAATCTCGTTAACGGGATTTCTAAGTTTATATTTACATTCTAAACAAAAACATATTTGGAGCCACTTTGCATTCCTATCATTAATTTTAACTTTTTGCTCAGGGTTACAAGCTCTAGCATTTTGGACAATCCGTTTAGATTTTGATATGTCTTGGTGGATTCCTAATTTATATTTATTAGTTTATCCATGCTTCTTTTTAAAAAGTGTTTGGAGAGAGTGTGGATGGTATGAGATTAACGCGAGAAAAGAATTCATGTAATATAGATAAAATTTTAAGCACATTCGAATTTTAGATTCTACAACATTTTAGCTTCTAGATCAGTTTTTTCGCCAGCCATACAGCAGAAGTTAAAACAATTTTCGAAATGAAGATAGCCGATGATTCCTATGGTAAGGAAGCATCGGCTTGTATTATGTATATTGAGTTAGTTCACGTTTCTGGAATAATTGTAATAGCGACGGTCCGAACTGGAGCCTCTATTTCGTCATCTTTACTTTGGCTATTATAGTATTTAATCATTAATTCGTTAAGTTCGTTTTGAAATTTTCCAAAGTGTTCCTCGTCTAGCTTTAATTCTACTACAGAAAAAGTAGCCTTATCTTCTTGACTGTTTTGTTCCTCTAATTTCTTAAGGTAACTTTGATATTGTGTCATAAGTGATAACTGGTAATAGGAAATGTAGTTTAACTTTTCATCATCAGATAATCCTTTCCATTCACTTCCTTCAATTTTTGCATCTTCTTCATTGATTGCGTAATATTTTTCAGAAACAGATTTCACCTTTTTTTCTTTAATTACATGGACGATACCTGAATCAACCATAGTTTGTAGCTGCCTATATAGTGTTGCTTGTGGTACATTTTTAATGATTTTTACCATTTCTAATGGTGTTAGCCCATCTTCTTTATTTCTCATTAACACTTGGCAAATTTTCATTCTTACCGGATGCATTAAAATTTCAACTTTATTACTCATTATATCACCTTATATATCGTTTTTTTATTCTCATTATAAATAATGAGAATAATGATTGCAATCCATCTGTTTTTATTTTATCATTATCAATAATGATAATGAGATTTGAAAGGATTGATGATAATGAAAATACATTATGGATTGAATGATCTTAAAGACATTGATATTATGGCTTTTCTACCCATTATATTGCCAGTTATTGCAGTGGGGGCACTTTTAGTTTTAATTGCATTCATTGATTTATATCGACATAGGAAAACAAGAAAAAATGTACTTGTATGGACGTTCATTATTCTTTTCGTTAATATATTGGGACCTATCTTGTACTTTGTTATAGGGAGAAAGGACAGTGGGAAATTATGAAATTAGAGATTAAAAATGTAACAAAATCATTTAAAGGAAAAATTGCTGTCAATAATTTCTCGATGGAATTGCAAGCGGGGGAATGCGTCGGATTAATTGGACCAAACGGAGCAGGGAAATCCACATTAATAAAAGTAATTTCGGATATTACTAATCCAACTGCTGGTGAAGTTTTATTGAATGGGATAAAAATATCAAAAATGAAAAGTGAAATTGGTTATCTACCTCAATATCCTAATTTTTTTCATTGGATGACAGCGAGAGAAACGCTTACGTTTATGGGCCAGCTTTCGGGGATGAAAAAAGAAGAATTGTCAAAGGCGATTCCGAAAATGTTGGAGAAAGTTGGACTGAAGGGAGAAGAAAATACAAAGGTTAGTACATTTTCTGGTTGAATGAAGCAACGACTTGGTATTGCACAAGCATTATTGCATAAACCTTCGCTTATTGTCATGGATGAACCAGTATCCGCATTAGATCCGATCGGCCGGCGGGAAGTATTGAATCTGATTGAAGAAATAAAAAAAGATACAACCATTTTATTATCAACCCACATCTTAAGCGATGCAGAAGAAATCTGTGAACGATTTGTCATTATAAAAGATGGAACAAAAATAGAAGACACAACGATTACGGAGCTTTTACACCGTAATCGTGAAAATAAATTAGTTATTGAAATAACAGCTAAAGATCAAACGTGGATTGAAATTGTGAAAAAATTACCGTATGTGAAGGACGTAGAAGTGGTTGGGCTTAAAATCAAAGTGAAGGTTGAAAGTATCGAAATAAGCAAGAATATGTTATTACAAAATGCACTCGAACATAAAGTGGATATCGTTAAATTTGAAATGAGCAACGATACTTTAGAAGAGATTTTCTTGAAATTGGTGGTGCAAAAATGAATAACTCAATGGTATTGATAAAAAAAGAATGTGTTCAAATGTTACGTGATTTTAAGATCATTTGGCTACCAATTGTTTTTATATGTTTAGGTGCAACACAGCCGATAGTAACTCATTATTTACCATCCATTCTAGAAGCGTTAGGTGGAGGCCAGGGAATTACAATTGATCTGAGTATGGCAACGCAAAAAGGGGGCGAAGTACTAGCGACTACTTTGGGATCCCAGTTTGATCAGCTTGGACTTATGATTCTAGTGATTTCTATGATGGGTGCAATTCAAACAGATAAAGCTAATGGTATGCTGGCCTTTATTTTAACAAGGCCCGTTACTGTTACTTCATATGTAGGTGGGAAAATACTGTCAAACTATGTAATGGTAGCGTGTAGTGTAACAATTGGATACGTAATTTCTTATCTATATGTAAATTTTCTTTTTACTGCCGTTCCATTTGCACACCTAATTACTGGATTACTATTTTATCTAATTTGGGTTCTTTTTATCGTATCTTTCACAACGATGATAAGTGCTATTTTTCACAGTCAAGGTATTATTGCATTAATTTCAATTGTTTTCCTTCTAGCCTGCAGGGTAATCGTCGGTTTGAATCCAATAATGGATCGGTTTAATCCAGCCGGTATGAGTAAGTATGCAATGGAAACGTTAGTCACGGGGGGCGTAAATTCAAACGCAATAATTACTGGATTACTAACTATAGTGTGGATTTTATTGACACTCTTCGTAACGTATTATTGGATTGCTAATAAAAAGTTTCATTATGAATAAACGTGATGAGGGTAATGGGTTTAAATAAAACACCCCAACAAGAAAAAGCTTCCACTACTGTGGAAGCTTTTCTAAATGATGTGCAATATCAATATACATATTGGAGTAAACGGAATGTATTTCATTACTTGGCGTAGCGTTAGAAGAGAAGTGGACAATGACCATATTTGCTTTCGGATCGATGTAAAGTGTTTGTCCGTAACTACCTAACACTTCAAAAGCACCTTGTTCATTGTGCGGAATCCACCATTGATTATGATAAGAAATGGAAGCGCCAGGGCCAATTGCAAGTTCACCTTCTTGCACATTTTTTATATCTTCAGTAATAGAAGAAGGGAAAATTTGTTTTCCGTTATATTTCCCGTTGTTTAATAATAATTGTCCAAATCTCGCCATATCTCTAGCAGTTGCATTTAAACCAGCACTCGCTTGTTCTATTTTTGTTTCATCTGTAACGTAATACGCGTTTTCTTCCATACCAATTTGAGACCATATGCGCTCGCTAACATTTTCAGCTAATGATTTACTAGTGATCGTTCGAATAATCCAAGCGAGTGTTTCTGTTGATCCGTTATTGTAAGAAAAGGCAGAACCAGGCGGTGCAGTTTCTTCTGCTTCTTGTAACATATCATAAATTTTCATTGGACCATCGTAATTTTTACCTCGAGGTAAAATATTGCTCGCCAAGTATAGTTGTGCATCTTGATTTTCTAACGCTGGATGTTCATAGCCGTGAGTCGGGTACTCTGCAGACACTTGCATGTCCATTAATTGCTGTAGTGTTGCTTTTCCTAATGGTGTATTTTTTAATCCTTTTATATATGTGTCAGCCGTTTTTTCTAAGTCAATACGGTTTTCTTCAGCGAGAGATTGTATTATTGCTCCGGTAAATACCTTTGCTAATGACGCCATACCATGCGGTTCGCTCTCGTTATAGCCATTGAAATATCGTTCATAAACAAGTTTTCCATTATGTACAATGACAAACGCATCTGTTTTGTTATCGTCTAAAAGTTCTTTTAGAGGAGTTGTATTTCCAAATCTACGCTGCACAGCAAAATTGTCTAAATTTTGCAATGCGGATGGGAAGCGAGCAATTTGGTCAGGATTATTTTTTACGTCATTAATTAAAGTGAATTCTTTCATATGTGTGTACGACCAACGTAAGTAAGGATCATCTAACCAATTTTTCTTCGTCACGTTATTTTTCGATGGAGTCGTTTTATTATGTTTGAAGTATGTAAAACCGAGCCCTGTAATTACAAATATGAATGTGATTATGAGTAAGAGTAGGGGAGATTTTTTTAGTTTCATAGCGGTCCCTCCTTTTTATTTCTATTATAAGTATACGCTTCTATTGAAAGAAATACAAAATAAGGAAAGTAAACGGGGAAGTTTACTTTCCTTATAAAAGTTAAGCGGATATTTGTCCATCTGTACGTTGTTTCTTGAATTTTTGTTTGCGGCCGTGTAATCCATAATATAGAAGTAAAGTGAAAGCAACGATAATAGCTGCGATAAAATACATATTATGGTAACTCGATTTCGCTGCGACTATACCTAAAATGAAAGAACCAAATCCAATACCACTATCAAAGAATGAGAAGTACGTAGCTGTCGCAGAACCACGTCTATGGTTTGGAGCGGCAGAAATCGCAATCGTTTGGAAGCTAGGAATTAATGTTCCATAACCTAAACCAATTAGCATACCTGCGCCAAGGAACCAAAATGGCGTTTGCGCCTGACTTAAAATAAACATCCCAATTGTGAAAATAATAATAGCAGGATAAACAAGTACGTTTTCACCGAAGCGATCGAAAATTTTACCTGTAAATGGACGAGAAATGACAACAACAAGTGCATATAAAATAAAGAAGTAACTTGCAATATCAGCTAAACCGAGCTCTTTTGCATAAATAGGAATAAAGGATAAAATACCACTATAAGAAAAGGCTAAAACAAATCCTGTAAGAGCGATTGGAATAGAAGATGGTTCAAGTAAGTCTTTCCATTTCATTTTTTCTTGTTTTTGTTTGCTTACAGGTGCTTCATGTGGAATATTTACAAGTAGTCCTAATAAAAATGCCAGTAATGAAAATACGGAACAAACGATAAATAATACAGTAAACGAAAAATGAGAAATAATTGTTAAACCTAAAAAAGGACCAATTACCATCGGTAGACTCATAAATACGCCGAAATAGGCAAGTGCTTCGCCTCGTCTATGAGCTGGTGCAACATCAGTTACAATCGTACCAGTTGCAGTTGTTGCCATACCAAAACCAATACCATGTAAGAAGCGAAGAGCAAGTAATAAAAATAAACTTTGCGCACCGAAATACATAACAGTAGCGGCTAAAAATAATGAAAGTGAAATAAATAATATTTTCTTTCTTCCTAAATCATCTAGCCATTTTCCTGTGAATGGTCTACATAAAACAGATGAAATAAGAAAAACAGTTGCAACTAAACCAATTTCCTCTGGTTTTCCTTTTAGCCCGTCTATTACATAGACAGGCAGAGTAGTCATTAGCATGTAAAATGTTAAAAAGAGAAATAGACTACTAAAACAAGTTCCGAGGAAATCCTTCGTCCAAAGTTTTTCACTTTGCATTGTCATCCCTCCAATTTAATCTAAGTTTTTAATAATTTGTTGTAACACTTGAAATGCTTGATGTAAATCATCTTCGTTAATACCTTCTAGCGTCTTTTCTTCGAAAGTATCAACTTCTTCTTGCCATACCGGAATCATTTTTATCGCTGTTTCTGATAAAGAAATGAGCTTCTCACGGCGATCTTTTCCTTCTGTGCGAATAATCCAGCCCATCGTTTCCATACGTGTTAACGTACGAGTCATCGTTGGTGATTCAACATTTAAATACTGGCACAATTCAGTTTGCGTACAAGAACCAGTTTGATTGATGCGGAAAATTACAGCCCATTGCGCACTAAATAACCCAGTGGGAGATACACGTTCATTAAATTTCTTCGTAAACTTCCGAGAAGTCTGGCTGACAATGTGAAAAAAATGTTGTTTTTCGTCCATGTATGTTAATCCTTTCAAATTAGTTACCTAGCTAACTATATACTTTTTTATTATAATTGTCTAGTAATAGACATGTTGATTTATGTAAAAATTTCGTATCGGTTTTATGTTGAGAACATACATTCTGCATGTTATTCTTTAATTAAGTAAAGAATTTTCTTTCTATTAAAAAGAATGGGGGAACTTGTGATGATTAAGCCTGCAACAATGGAGTTTGTTTCACTATCGAACGGAGAAACGATTGCGTATCAGGAAGTTGGAAGGCAAAATGCAGAAATTCTTGTACTCATTCACGGGAACATGACATCGTCACAACATTGGGATTTAGTTATTGAAAAGCTGCAAGATCAATACCATATTTACGCTCTGGATTTAAGAGGATTTGGTCAATCAACATATAATAAAGCGATAGATTCAATACAAGACTTTGCAGAAGATGTAAAACTATTTATCGACGGGTTAAAACTAGAGAAATTTTCATTAATGGGCTGGTCAATGGGCGGTGGTGTTGCGATGCAATTTACAGCGAATCATCCAACGTTTGTCGAAAAGTTAATTTTAGTAGAATCAGTAGGAATGAAGGGATATCCAATCTTTAAAAAAGATATAAACGGGCAGCCGATCGTATCTAGTTTAGTTAAGACAAAAGAGGAAATTGCGCACGATCCTGTACAAATTGCACCAGTGTTAGATGCAATAAAAAATATGAATAAACTATATTATCGTACAGTATGGAATTTGTTAATATATACACATAATCAACCTGAACCGGATCGTTATGAAAAGTATTTAGACGATATGTTAACGCAGCGTAATTTCGTAGATGTGAATTATGCGCTCATTACATTTAATATTTCTGATGAACATAACGGGGTTGTAGAGGGAAATAAGCAAATTCATCGTATTAAAGCTCCGACACTCGTCATACAAGGTGACAGAGATTATGTCGTACCGCAAGTAGTGGGTGAGGAGTTAGCAAAACATTTGCCGAATGCTGAATTACAATTGTTAGAAGATTGCGGTCATTCTCCGTTTATTGATTGTTTAGATGTATTTATAAAGCATATAGAGGACTGGTTAAAATAGAAACAATCCCCGAAATGAAAGGTATTAGGGGAGATTATCAATGCATCATCCGTTCTTCATTGCACATTCGCCATATAATCATCATGTATATACAAAAATGATGATAGATCCGCTGTATATGCAAGTTTCACCAGCTGTAGTTCCTTTACAACTGCAATACCCGCAGCCACCAATCGCTAGTGCACAGCAATACGCGTATGAAACTGCTTTTTATAAATATCCGTATTTCAAGCAATTCTATAACAATGTGAAAGCACAAGTTTGGGAAGGATAAGAAGCTAAAAGATTCATTCTTTTCGCTTCTTTTTAATTGCGAATATTCGTACACGCATTTGCAGAAACAGTTTATAATGAAAGGTGGAAAGCGTGAGAAGGAGAGGGAAAGGGATGTCGATACGTTTTACTTTTTGGATTATGGTTGGGATTGTAGCAATCTCGGGTTTGTCACAAGGGATGCTTTTACCGGCCATTGCAATGATTTTTGAACAAGAAGGGGTAAGTTCAAGTATTAACGGTATTCATGCGACGGCGCTATACATTGGGATATTAGTGATCTCACCGTTTCTTGAAAAACCGATGCAAAAGTTTGGAATGAAGCCAATTATTGTGATTGGTGGGTTTCTCGTTATCATTTCATTATTCTTTTTTACACAAACTTTTTCATTCTGGGTATGGTTTATCCTTAGATTTCTAGTTGGAGTCGGAGATCATATGCTGCATGTCGGAACACAAACATGGATTACGACAACAGCAGACCCGAGTAAAATAGGGAGACAAGTGTCGATATACGGTGTATTCTTCGGAATTGGTTTTGCCGTCGGTCCGTATTTAGCAAGCACTGTTCAGTACGGTCTTGCAACGCCATTTATTATATCTACTATACTTTGTTTAATTGGTTGGCTGTTACTATTACCAACAAAAAATGCATTCCCAGCGCAAGATGAAAGAGAAGTGAAGCGTGAATCATCATTTTCTCGTTATAAACAAGTTGTTGGATTAGGATGGATTGCATTACTGGGACCACTTGCATATGGCGTACTGGAAGCGATGTTAAATAGTAACTTACCAGTATACGCGCTTCGAAAAGGATGGTCTGTCTCAGAAGTATCCTTCTTATTGCCAGCGTTTGCAGTTGGGGGCATTATTACACAAATTCCGCTCGGTATATTAAGTGACAAATACGGAAGGGACCGTATTTTAACGTGGACGTTCTGCATAAGTACAGGCATTTTCTTACTGGCAGCCGTATTTGATCAATATTACTGGATCGTCTTTGCCTGCATGTTGTTAGCGGGTATGGTCATTGGATCGTGCTTCTCGTTAGGACTTGGATTTATGACAGATTTATTACCGAGACACTTATTGCCAGCAGGAAATATATTATCTGGAATCGCCTTTAGTTTAGGAAGTATACTCGGACCTGTATTAGGAGGCGTATTTATAGAAAAAATACAGTATACAAGCTTTTTTGTTGCGGTTATGATTATAATAGGAACTCTCGCAATATTATATATGATCTATATGAAGAATCAATTTGCATCAAGAAAAATAGAAAGTAGGTTAGGGCATGACAAAACAACCTAATAAAAAGAAATTTGAAGTACTCGAAAACGAAACAATTACAGACTGCTTAGCACGTATGGAACAAGAAGGCTATGCACCGTCTCGCCGTATGGAAGAGCCAATCTTTCATGAAGTGAAGAAAGATGGCAAAACAGTAGTGGAACCGTGCGGTAGGAAGATTGTTTTTGAGGGGAAATTGAAGTAATACGTTATATAAAAAGAATGTGCTTTTGGGTACAAGTAAGATAAAACATATGGTCACATAAGAACGCTACTGATTTCAATATCAATAGCGTTTTTATTTTTAACAAATATATAGATCAAAATGAATTTCTGCTTGAATGGAACTAGCCAAATCAATAATATCTTTTTGTAAATACATTGCGGGCGATTCGTTATTCTCCACTTGAATTACTATCATAAAAAGAAACTCTAAACCATATTTCTTCTTGAGATGTTTTAATTGTTCTGTTTTCCCTTCAAGGGATTTTAGAATAACATACAACTGATTATTTATATCGTATGATTGTTGGTATCCAGTGCTTAAAGTCCAATCCGTCTCTTTTCTATATAGGTTTTTTGTGGATACAAGATTTGGATTATCACGTCTTTCAATAACATCTCCTTTTTTATAAGTTTTTGTAGGCTCGATACTTAGAGCCTCGGTAATTGCTTCGACAGGGAATATATCACCTGTTACATTAAAATAAGCCATAACTTTGGTTTTATCCAGAACAGTTCCTCCTCTATTATTAAAATGTTACTTTTATTACATTATAAAAATTTACGAATGTATTTACTAGAATGTAAATGTGGTTTTTTATTGGATTTTGGCGTTGGGATATGAATGATAATGTTAGATATATACCTTTGTAGAAAGAACAATGATACAAAAGTAGGACGATTTCAAATGTATTTATTTGTATGATAAAAACAAAATATATTGTAATGTATGGGAGGGGGAATACATCATGATACAAAGCATATATGAAACGCATTTACATGTAAGAAATTTAGAAAAGGCAATAGATTTCTATCAAAATAAGTTAGGTTTAACATTAGCAAAAAAACTATCGAAAAGGCGGGTTGCTTTCTTTTGGGTAGGAGAAAGTAAAGAGCAAATGCTCGGGTTATGGGAAATGTATACGAATGAAGATTTTGAGACGAAACACTTCGCTTTTCGTGTAGATTTAGAGTTTTTAAAGAATTCTAAATTGTGGTTAGAGAAGCGTGGAATAGAGGTAGTAGGGAGTCAGGGGAAAGGGAATGAAGAGCCAATTGTTCAAAGATGGATGCCAGCTGCAAGTGTATATTTTCTAGATTGTGATGGAAATAAATTAGAGTTTATTTCTATGTTACATGATGATCCAGATGAATTAGAAGATGCAACGTATTTAAGTGAATGGGGTGCGGAGCATTAAGAAAAATAAAGTTTAATCAGTAGGAGTTTTATAAATTTGTATTATGTTAAATAGATAGAGACAAATAAAATCCCTCAAGAAAAGGCATGTTCTTGAAGGATTTTTTATGCTTTATATATTTATATTGTTTGTAACTTATTAATTATATTCATGATTAGATATTTCAGCGCGTTGAATATAACCATCAGAGAAGCTGAAATAAAGATAATAGCTTCCTCGATCATATATAAAGCCTTCGCTAGTCATATCTCCTCCGATTTCATCTGGTTCACCAAACCACTCTTTTAATTCATTGATAGTTATATCCATTTTTACCCATATATGTCTTGCGTCTGAAGGGTACATGTCAATATTATAATCGCCGTATACCGCTATATTAGGTGCATCACATTCTGTACATGGTGCTTTTTTCAAAACATCAGGCACTCCATATTCTTTTTTTACATCAGATAGATCTTTCCCCAATGAATTTAATTTAAATGGACCAAACGTCCCATTCTCTAAAGCTGTTGTTAACATTTGTTTCATTTCTTCTTTTGAATTGATGTTGAAATTATAATCTCTGTTTTTTGCTATTGCATTATAGAAAAATTGTGCATATTGCTCACGCTTCACAAATGTATTTCCGTTAAAATTACCTGCCTCATCACCTTGTGCTATACGGTTACTACGCAGTGTATTTACAGCTTCATAAGCCCAATGACCTTTTGGTACGTCTTTAAATTTCCCTTGTTCTTTTGATTCTAAATGAAATGCTTTTTGTAATATTACTGCCATCTCATAACGAGTTAATACATCATCAGGACGAAATGTACCTGTTCCATCACCTGTCATAATTCCAGCTTGCGCAATGGCTTTAATATCCTTTTCGAACATATGATTTGTAATATCACTAAACATATTTCCTTGTTTATCGTCTGCAATTAAACCTAAATGTCGATTGACTAAAGAAGCTACCTGTCCTCTAGTAATGTTGTCCCCAAAACCAAACTTCCCATTTCCATATCCCTTATAAATCCCTGCTGCCGCTAAGTAATCAATAGCATCTTTTGACCAGTGGTCTTTTGGTACATCTGTAAATACAGTGTTCTCATTGCTAGCTACCTTATAGCTATTCGTAGTTGTTTGTGCATTTGCTGTACCTACCATCGTTGTAGTTGCTAATGCTGCGGTTAGTACGAATCCCAAAAACTTTTTAACTTTACTTGTTTTTCTGTTCATTTGTGAACCCCCTTGTTATATGAAACGTATTGAATAACCTTAGTAAACATTTAATATACTTAAATGTTTACATCGTGATTATAACATATAAGTAATGAAAATTTACCATAAATTTCTATAGAATAAATAACTATTTTACTAATCTGTATGCAACTTAATCTCACTATCTGTAAATATTCATCTCTATGTAAAAAATGGTATTTTTAAATCCATTCAAAAAAATCATCTAAATTCCTTTCCTCTATTTGTGAACAGTAAAACGCTCCTTTTTTCAATCTACGATAGAAGATAGAACATGTATTTGGTATAATCAAAACATACTATATGAAACGATGTACATGAGTTTGATATTTATGTAATAAGGTAAGTACTACATAATAATAACTACGCTATAGGATTCAGTTCATGTGATACAAATCAATCGTTAGAAAGGAAAAGAAGTAATGAATCAAATTTCATTTGAAGATTTATTTGAAGAAGAAAATAAACCAGAAAAGGTGGAGGTAGCTCATATACCAGCACCTTTATCGCCATTACAAAAAGATATATTGGAATTAGTGGATTCTGAAGAAATAAGTGCACTTGAGCTATGCGAACAATTAATACGATCTGGCAAAATATCAGATGAAAGATTCACAACGAATAAGCCGAAAGCATATGGACAAGTATGCTTAGTACTAGAAGGCTTTGTTAAAGAAGGAAAGCTTATTTTTGTCAAAAGTGATGAGAAAAGAGATAGGGTTTATAAATTAAAAGAAGAAGTTTCTAACATATAAGTTTTACATGGCGTAATACAGTAATCACAGCAAAAAAGGGTGTCAATCAAGAAAGATTGATACCCTTTTTTGCTGTTTTTAACATCTTACATATTTACGTTTGAAACCAAGTCTTCCTCTATCAAGTTCTTTCTGAATACTCTCTGTAGCATTTAACAAACTGCTTTTTTTATTATCACGTTTTACTTCAACTATACCAACTTCTTTTGCAATCTCAACTGCCTTTTCGTGTAGTGGCACATATGAAATTGCTACAGTGTTTAGAAAATTATTCATAGCGGATTTTGTTCGTTCTGGTGAATCATGAATTGTGTTTTTCAACATTTCAAGCATATCGGAAATGTTGCTTTCAGAAAACTCGTTGTCTTTGCGATTCCCTAAAAGCCAGCAGTAGCAACTCCAGCCTGCAGACATTTTAAGCTCTTCACCGCTTGCAATCCATTTATCAGCAACTTCTTGAGCGATATTTGATTCGGATAACGTTACTGCCACCACATAATCGGACAACATATAAAAATACGCTCCGTCTATCCAGCGATCAAAATCAGACTCACTCATAGCTTTCGGATCTGCAATAATCCCTGCAAAATACATAGCATCGTAGTTGCCTGTGGCATACAGTTCTTCAGCTAACTCTTGGTTTACTTTTATTTTTTTAGCGATTGGTTTCATAGCGCCTGTAGCTACGCCGAAAACTGGCTCGTGCGCACCGTTAGATATGTATATTTTTTTCGTTCTTTCTTTGCCTAGGGCCTCAAGCTCTTGCATAACTGTTTTAAAATCCAAAGCTGTGCACTTCCTTCCTTAATATAAAACTCATTTTAATTGCGAGTATCTAGTTTATATTTTTTATCATGTTTTCCATACTTTCTAATTTTAAATCTTATGTGAGTAGGATGTCTACTTTCTATTATTTGTTGATAATTGAGTTAGTGATTTTGAAAATTTAGCTTTTTACATAGAGTTTTAGCATAAGAAAACTAATGATTAAAATTTCACTTTAACTTTGACTCTTTCTCGGTATTATTATGTTATTATTTGGTAAAGGGATAAATGAAATGTAAAGTTAAACATGTGAGGTTGGTTATAAATGATAAAGAAATTTACGAGAATAGTATTAACTGCAGTTATGCCAATTGGTATGATTGCGGGTTGTGCAACAGCTGAAAAAAGTGAAGCAAAAGAGCAGAAAGCGGTACAATCGGAGAAAAAAGACTATACGGATTACTCATATGGAAGTAAAGGTATAGTAGTAAGCGGCAAAGCGAAAGAACGTCAACAATACGAGGTTGGATATATGGATGATAACAAGTTAATTGGGATTGACGAAAATATTGAGGACTGTATTGTGTTAGATAATAAAGATGAAGCAGGTCTTGTTTGGAAGCAAATAGAGCGTGGATCGATTATTGAAGTGCAATATGGTAAGGACCGCAATGATATTGTAGGCGTACAATTAGTAGGAGATCGTGAGCCATACGAAATTAGTGATAAGTTTGATCGAAATACGATAAACGAGATTGTCGAAAATGTTAAAGGAAATTTGCAATAGATGTATTTCGCTAGTATAGGATTTCTTATCATGAAATTATGAATCAACGGCATTTTTTATATGAAAATGCCGTTGGTTCATTTTAAAAAGTACATGTTGTTCTATTGAAGAAAATGAGTAAAAGGTATCCTAATCTATTTTTTGAAAAGTAGTAGGTTATAAGGAGATAAGTGCTTTTGACGGCATTTGCAATTGGTTATAAAATAATGTCTGTTAAGGGATTTTCTAGAAAATATAATTCGCCTTCTGGGGATAAAATGAAAAGGTGGAATAAACATATTTTCATACATAGTAGATTCATAGTCTTTCACGAATGAGAAAATAAAGGGAGGTTGAGATATTTACACGGATAGTGTAGGTATCGATTACAGCAATGAATATTAAAAAACGAGTAATCGCACTATCAACAAGTTTAGTGATTTTAGGGAGTGCACCATTATCAATATCAGCAGAAGAGAGAAACAAGTCTCATACTGACCAGCTTAGTATTGCACAAGGGGAACGTGGAACGAGCGGATTACGTTATTCTGATTTCAATCTAGAAACTCCTGATCACATGCAAATTAACGAAGCGGAAGTATCAGGAAATGAGGAAATTCTTTTAGAAGAATATAAGCATAAACATTCTGAATCAGAAGAATTACATAAAATGAAAGAAGCGAAAAAAGGCCAAGTAGCGGAAGAAGAAGCTATTTCAAACATTGAAAAAGCTTTTGAACATGTAGACGGTCGAAATGATGGTTCTACTCGCGAAATGAAGCCGGTTGAAAAACGGAGAGCTATTCAGTATAGCGCATCGATGACTACGAAGAAATATGGAACGCTTGCAGGTGTCCCATTTGTAGAGTGGATTGTTCCAGCAGGAAACCCTGATATTCGCCCCGCTAATCCGATGAAAGCACGTTATATTACAATTCACGAAACTGCAAACACTGCCCGCGGTGCAAATGCTGAAAACCATGCGAAGTATTTATATAAACAAGCAACGGAAGGTACGTTCCGAACAGCTTCATGGCATTTTACTGTAGACGATAAACAAATTTATCAGCACTTACCAACAAATGAAAATGGTTGGCATGCAGGAGATGGTGATGGTTCAGGAAATAGAGAATCTATCGGTATTGAAATTTCAGTGAATCAAGATGGGGATTACAATAAAGCGTTAGAGAATGCAAAGAGACTTGCGGGATATTTAATGAACAAAGAAGGAATTAGCGCGGACCATATTTACAGACATCAACAATGGAGCGGGAAAAACTGTCCTGATATTTTAATTTCTCGTGGGAATTGGACTGGCTTCGTACAAGGTATTCAATGGTATGCAAATGTTAACGCACAAATTGATTCGCCTTTACAAGAAAGAAATGAGCTATTTGATTCAAATGAATATAATCCAGCTGAACCTAATATGGAGCTTGTAGTAAAAGGGGATGGTATAAATGTACGTAGTGGTGCAGGACTGGAACATCAAACTGTGCGTAAAGCTTCAAATGGAGACCGTTACAAAGTGTTAGCAGTTAAAAACGGTTGGTATAAAGTAGGTAATGATGAGTGGATTTTCTATAACCCAAGTTGGATTAAAATAAACTATAATGTGCCAAATAAAGAAGTACAAAAACCAAAAGATGATATTACAGGTGGATGGTTTGAAGGGCATATTCGTAAGTTGAACAGCCTCGGAATTATGCACGGTGAAGGAAATGGTGTATTTGCGCCTTATCGTAATGTAACGAGAGCTGAGTTTGCGACATTAATCTCAAATGCTCTAAAGCTACCAGAAGGAAATAAGTCATTTGTAGATATTAACAAAGCGCATCCATCACTGCATAGCGGCATTAAACGTAGTGCAAGTGCAGGAATTATTAACGGTCGTGGCGGCGGGATTTTTGATCCTAACGCATCTATCACTCGTGAAGAAGCATCGATCATGATTGACAAAGCATTACAGTATAAAGGTGTTACAGGTGAATTAGCCGCATTACCATTTACAGATCAACATCTAATCACATACAAACAGCACGTTCAACGATTATACAGTTTAAAGGTAGTTACTGGTGTTGGAAATAATGAATTTAACCCTAAAGGCACGACAACTCGTGGTGAAGCAGCTGCCTTTTTAGTAAAGATGTTAGATGCAAGTCAAAAATAGAAAGAATGATAAAGGAGCTATCCAAAATGAGAATTTGGAACAGCTCCTTTTTATATAAGCCCTTATTAAGCCCCTTACAAGCCCCTACCAAGTAATAAATCACTAAGAAAAAACAAAACAAAAACAACTACAAGAACAAAAAAGCGCGAAAAAATAAAACCGTCGTTGTAGTAGTTAAAAAAATTTGGAATTCAACTGCAAAAAACAAGCCCTCACTCCTATATGTATATTGAAGGATTGAAATCTGCCTTTTTATAAGTGCGAGGGGGAGGTAAACATATAGCGGTGTACCGTAATGTGCAAGTGAACTTTTGGCAAGATGAATTCATATTAGATTTAACGCCAGAGGAGCGTTATTTTTACATATATTTGTTAACTGGTACGAAGACGAAGCAATGTGGAATTTACGTATTACCAAAGCGAGTAGCAGAGCTTGAAACAGGTTACAGTATGGAAACTGTTGAGAAGTTATTAAATAGGTTTGTTGAATACGGAAAGATTTTATACGATGCGGAAACGAAAGAGTTATATATAATGAATTGGCTAAACTACAACCCTATTTTAAATACGAATGTAGAAAAATGTGTGTTACGTGAGTTAAAGACTGTAAAAAATAAAGAATTCGTACATATGTTTTTACGTAAATGTTTTGAAAAAGAATGGAAGATTCCATTGTTGTTACAGCATTTTGGTATGCCAGAAGAAGAGGGTAATAGTAGTTTACAAGAAGTTGTTGAAGAGGAAGAGATAGAAGAGGATACTTCGCATGGTGAAGTTTACAAATTTTACGAACAAAATATAAGTAGTTTATCTCCATATATCGTGAAGGAATTGAAGGGATGGATACGAAGACTTTCAGGAGAGAAAGTATTAGAGGCACTTAAAATTGCGTTTGAACATAATAAGCGAACGTTTGCTTATGTGAAGGGGATTTTGAGGAATTGGTGTAAGAAAGGACGAGGGGATTTCAGTGGAAGAAAGGAAGGTGAAGTCTGTTTACATGATCCATAACATGAGAAAAGAAGGGTTTTTCCTATTCAAAAAGGTTCTTTCAAAATAGAAGCGAATAGTTTGAGAAAGGAGGGGTTATATGGAAGTTGTTATAAAGAAGAAACGAACTAGGGGTAAGAAAATTTTCATTTGGTCTAGTAGTATCGTTCTTTTATTAGTTATTTGTACAGCGATTTTTTTGAACATATATACGCTGAAATCTGTGCCAAAGGTAGATGGAACGATAAAACTAGAGGATTTACAACGTGCTGTTACGGTAAAGCGAGATAGTAAAGGAGTACCACATATTAAAGCGGAAAATGCGCATGATTTATATTTTTCGCAAGGATATGTACAAGCGCAAGATCGTTTGTTTCAAATGGATTTAAGTAGAAGGCAAGCTTCTGGTATGCTGAGTGAGGTTGTAGGAGAAGCAGCTGTTGATCGAGATAAGTTGTTTCGAACGCTCGGTTTAAGGCGAGCAGCCGAAGCGTCTGTTAGTCAATATGATGGGGAGGCGAAAGATGCTCTGCAGTCATTTGCTGATGGGGTGAACGCTTTTATACGCGAGGCAAAAGAGGAAAAGAAATTGCCGGTCGAGTTTACTATATTAGGCTATGAACCTGCTGAATGGTCTATTGTTGATACGTTAACAATTGGAAAATATATGGCGTTTGATTTAGGCGGACATTGGCACGGACAGGCATTTCGATATTGGGCACTGAAAAATCTACCGAAAGAGCAAGCAAATGAGCTGTTTCCTAAATATCCGAAAGATGCCCCTAGATTGCTAGCTGAACTTGAGAATACAAATGTGAATGTCGCACAAAGTTTTGCAAAAACGATCATTCCACCAGAGTTTAATGGTAGTAATAACTGGGTTATAAGCGGTGAGAAGAGTGCGTCTGGTAAGCCGATTTTAGCGGATGATCCTCATTTATCTCTTGCGACGCCTTCTATTTGGTATCAATCGAAACTTGAGATGAAAGATTTACATGTGAGTGGCGTTATTTTCGCTGGCGTACCAGGGGTTATATTAGGACACAATGACAAAATAGCATGGGGCGTTACGAATACAGGTCCTGATGTGCAAGATTTATATATTGAGAAGAGAAATCCTAATAATGAAAATGAATTTCTGTATAACGATAAGTGGGAAAAAGCTACCGTTGTGGATGAATCTATTAAAGTAAAAGGCGGGAAAACAATTCCGTATAACGTTACAGTTACGAGGCATGGCCCAGTCATTTCAGAGTTTGCGGATAAAGGGAAAGAGAAAACGAAAACAGTATTTGCTTTGAAATGGACTGCTTTGGAGCCTTCCGCTGAATTAAAGGCTGTATTAAATATGAATAAGGCGAAAGACTGGAATGAGTTTGAAACGGCACTGCAAGATTTTCATACACCAACTCAAAACTTTGTATTTGCATCAAATGACGGCACAATTGCTTATAAAGCAAATGGAAATATACCAGTGCGTAAAAAAGGTGATGGTAGTTTACCTGTTCCAGGATGGACAGATGAATATGAATGGGAAGGGTATATCCCGTATGATCAGCTACCAAAAGTAATCAATCCAAAACAAGGGTTTATTTCAACTGCGAATAATAAAATTGTAGATGATAATTATCCGTATCATATTAGTAATACGTGGGCGCAGCCATATAGGCAAATGCGTATTCAAGAGTTTTTACAAGAGAAGGAAAAATATACAGTGAAAGATTTAGAAGAGTTACAGATGGATCAAAAAAATTTATACGGGAAAGAGTTTACTCCTATATTTTTAAAAGAGTTAAATAAAGCGTCTTTACATGAAGTAGAGAAAGAAGGCGTAAAACAATTAACGAAGTGGAATTTTTACGATAGTAAAGATGACGCGGCACCGTTACTATTCCATTTATTAATGAAGGAGATTTCAAATACGTTATTTTCAAAAGAAATTCCGAAAGATGTGATGGAGTTATTTGAAGGGAAGTCACAAGTTGTGGATGAATTGATTCGAAAAGAAGTAGCAGGAGAAAAGAGCGCTTGGTTTACGAAGTACGGAGGATTCACAAAAGTTGTGCATACATCGTACGAAAATGTAATGAAGAAATTACAGAAGGAATATGGACCAGATGTTACGGAGTGGAAGTGGGGCGATTATCACCAACTTGCTTTTACACACCCAATTTCAAAATCATCTAGTATGTTAGCGCTACTTGCGTTTAATCGTGAGAAACCAGTTCCAATTGGCGGAAGTCAAGTTACCGTTCAAGCAGCGAGTTACGGCGATAACGGTATTGTCAATCATGGAGCGTCTTGGAGATTCGTCATTGATACGAAAGATATGTCAAACGGTTATCATATCGTAGGGCCAGGACAATCAGGACATTTTAGAAGTAATTGGTATCATGATCAAATAGATGATTGGGTAAATGGAACGTATCATACGACTACATTGAATACGGATGGGATAGAAGGGAAGGTGTTAAATTTAGAGCCGAAGTGATAGAGTGTTTTTGTTTGTGGAGAGGACTAGTAATAATCTTTTTGATAATGAAAGCTTATCATTTAGAACATAACCCAGTTCTTAAATAATTTTAACAGCCAGCCTACTATCATTTAAATTGATAGTAGGCTGTTTCCATATTCGAAATACGCTGTAGCAACCTCTTCAGGATTACGATTATTTCTACATGCTGCAAGTGCTGTAACTAATAAAGTCATTACAACTATTAACATGATCATTCCAGTTTTAAGGGGAATTAGTTAACAAAGACCAGATATTATTTGCAACAGAACTGTTCCTCTGTACCCCTTGTTTCATCATTTTTCTAGGCCATCCAACTTGACAAATGTTTTTTTATCAAACTACAATGAAAATCATTATCAATAATATAGGGAGGATACTTTTGTCAATAAATGAAAAACAATATATTTATAGGTTAATAACTAGATGTTGTTAAGTCGTATGTACTATTTTTAGTTTAGCGTTGCCCAGAATGTACACCAATTAATCTCACGAATTACAAGAAAACTATTATTGAAATGAGGCTTGCATTGTGAAGTTGGACGTGAATGAGTTAGCAGAGTATCTTGCCAATACTCCTTTCCGAGTAGAAGGAGTATATCGTTATGCTAAAAATCCAGGTGTGCCTTGTGCTGAGTCTACAGATTCTTTCCCAGGATTTGTATTTCCACTTACAGGGAAGACGGAATTTCAATTTAATGGTACGCCGTATATCCTTTCCCCAGGAAAAGTTATACATGGGGGTGCAAAAATGACATTAGCCCATAAAATGCTTGGTGAAATAAACTGGGAATATATTCTTGTTTTATATCGGATAAGCAATTCAGAACGAGAAGACTCTGGCTTTACTCATCAGCATTTTGAATTATTAACAGGACAATCTCCTCGTCTTGTCGAATTACTTATGCGTCTTTGGGATGTGTATAATCAGCGAGGAGGCATTTCGATGTTTCAGACTGAAATGCTATTTCGCGAAGCGTTGAATGAAGCTTTATTAAGTGTTGTCAATAGAGAAAACAACTATGAATCGCATACTTTATTCGAACGAATATCTAGTTACGTTCATAAATACTATTATAAAGATATTACAATACATACGCTTACAGAACAAAATAATGTTAATCGAAATCGTCTTTCTTACGTGTTTAGAAAGCATGCAGGTATGGGGCCAGCAGAATATTTATTGAACTATCGTATAAAGATGGCTCAAAAAATGTTATGTACAAGTGGTGTGCCTGTACAACAAATTGCGCAGGCTGTTGGAATCGCAGACCCTTTTTATTTTAGTAGGGTTTTCAAGAAGCGAGTTGGCATTTCGCCTACTAAATATCGCGAGAAGTTCATCAATAATCCATACTAATGTCAACAGGGGTCCATTCTTATTTGAAAATCACTGTTCTATACTTATGGAGAGTTAAAGGAAACATTGGATTGAAAGTACTTTCATTGAAATCACTCCTTTGTACTATCTGAATGAAAAGTTCTGGCCTGAGCATTTTCTTTTTAAGCGTAATAACGACTTTTTTACTTAGATTACTGTAATATAGTGGAAGTTGAAAATGAGGAGGGATCATTATCCATTACCAACCTATTAAACTAAATGACGAGTTATCTAAAATTAACGATTATTGGTATCCACAAGTGATTAGTGAAATGAATGACGATCAAATTCAGCTTTTTAAAGCTAATGGAGATTTTATATGGCATGAGCATCCTAATACGGATAAGCTATTTATTGTGCTTGAAGGGGAGATGTTCATCGATTTCCGTGATGGACAGGTGAAAATTTCTAAGGGCGAGATGTTTATTGTCCCGAGAGGCGTTGAGCATAAACCTTTCACTGAAAAGGAATCCCACATCATGTTGGTAGAGCCTAAAAGGGAAATGGATTGATAATCGTAAAAAGATAAAAAAGGAGCGGAAACCCGTTCCTTTTTTTATTTATCTCACTATTTTTAGGAGGTTAGTATGAATAGCATTTTTATCAATAAAAATTTATTGGATTTTTTGTGGAATATATATGAAACGTTGTATAAAATAATCAAGAAAGCCAAAAATTATAGGGGGAAAGTTGTGAAGAAAAATAAGAGTTTAATAAGTTTTTTAGGAGTGTTTATTATGCTGTTTTCTTTTTGTTTTCAAGGAAATGTACAGGCAGATGTAAATACTGTTCAATCTGGAAAAATTAAATCAGGAAATGTAACGGTATGGGAAGTTGGAAATATAGCGAAAGTGTTAGCTGATGTAGAGCGCTTAAATTTAAATACAGTAAATGTACCAATTCAGGTAGATATTCCGAATGTGACTTCTACGAACATGGTAATTAATCAAGCGCAAAAGCAACAGGCTATTATTTTAATTCAAGAATTATTAAAGCGTAATATTCAAGTTATAGTGGAACCGTTCCCGTATATTCAGCAAGGAAATGTTGGAGAAACGGAATGGAATCCAAGTAATATTAATGATTTCTTCTGGAATTGGAAAACGGTTATTTTGCAAGACATTTTTAACTCAATTACAAGTAAATACAATGTGTACGGGCTCAAGATTGCTTCTAATTTCGTGAATATGGAATATGCAGAAGGATATTGGAGCGATACGATTGATTTTGTTCGCCAGCAGTATAAAGGAAATGTTTTGTATCAAATGAATTGGTGGTTAACAGCAAGTTGGGATCCTTCATATGAAGCGAAGTTTGTTCAGAAAATAAACCGTCCGTATTTAAAGAAGGTAGACATTGTTAGTATCGATAGTTGGTTTGAAGTTTCTGGGAAAAGAAATCCATCATATGAAGAAGTGAAGCAAAGTTTATTTGCGACGACAGTATATAACCGTGGACAAAATGTTGTTCAGCAACTAGAACAATTACATAAAGCAACAGGAAAACCGGTTTACTTTGGCGGATTTAACGTTCCGGCGCGTGAACTAGGCTTGCAAAATCCGTGGAATCCAGATGTTTCTAACGTGTTTTCAAAAGACGTACAATTAAACGGATGGCGCGCTTACCGTGACGTATTAGAACCGAAGCCATATTTTAAAGGCTTTTCAATTTGGTTTATTGGATCTAATAATAGTACGCATGCGTATCAAATACATAGTAAAGAAGCAGAGGCAGTTATTAACGGCTGGTACCGAAAATAATTTTTATAAAATAGGCAAGTTTTGAGGTTCACTACATATATTTCTAGTGAAAGGCCTTTCACCATCTTATCACCTAGGGGGCAATCATAATGAAATTTTTGTCTTACCTTACAGTAATTTTGGTGATTCTTGGCGGTTTGAATTGGTTATTTGTAGCGTTAGATTACAATGTAGTTGAGAAATGGTTTGGTTCTATGCCGGCGCTTGTGGACACTATTTATTGGCTCATTGGTCTTTCTGCAATTTATCAAATTTTTGATCGGTTCTTTACGGACAATTAGCTATTATTCTTTTATTACTAGAGTGTTAAGTACGATTATGTACTTAACACTTTTTTGTATGTTTATAAAAAAGGTTGGCACTTGCAAGCGATTCCATTGCGTCTTACGCCGTAATAATAGAAAACAAATTGACCGTGTCTTGTATTGTGAGGTATAATTCAGAAAGTTTAAAAAAATAAAAGATGAGAAATAGGGAGGTTATTAGGGTGATGGAGAGAGTGTATAATTTTTCAGCTGGACCATCAATACTCCCTTTGCCAGTTTTAGAAAAAGTGCAAAAGGAGCTTGTAAATTATAACGGGACAGGCATGTCTATTATGGAAATGAGTCACCGATCTTCTTATTTTCAAAGTATTATAGATGAAGCGGGTAGCTTACTTCGTGAATTAATGAACATTCCTGATGAGTATGAAGTATTGTTTTTACAAGGTGGTGCTTCATTACAATTCTCTATGATACCGTTAAATTTAATGAATACGTATAAAAAAGCAGGGTACGTATTGACTGGTTCATGGTCTAAAAAGGCGCTGCAAGAAGCTGAAAAAGTTGGAGAAGTACAAGTGATTGCTTCTTCTGAAAATGAGAAGTTTACTACAATTCCTAAACTGGATGGTTTATTAGGCGATGAAAAACTAGATTATGTACATATAACAACGAACAATACAATAGAGGGTACGAAATATATGGACATTCCACATGTAGATAAAGTACCACTCGTTGCGGATATGTCCTCAAATATTTTATCAGAACGATATGATGTTTCAAAGTTTGGTCTTATATATGCGGGAGCGCAAAAGAATCTAGGGCCAGCGGGCTTAACGATTGCAATTATAAAAAGAGATTTAATTGGAGGAGCAGATCGTTATTGTCCTACAATGTTAAACTATGAAACTTACAGTAAAAATAACTCCTTATATAATACACCGCCGTCCTTTAGTATTTACGTAACAAAACTTGTATTAGAGTGGTTAAAAGAGCAAGGCGGAGTATCTGCGATTGAAGAACAAAATAAAATGAAATCTTCACTTCTTTACAATTTCTTAGATGAATCAAAATTGTTTACTTCACCAGTTGATCCTACGTATCGATCACTTATGAACATTCCGTTTACAACGCCGTCAGAAGAGCTGAACAATGAGTTTTTACAAAAAGCGAAAGAACGCGGCCTTGTTACGTTAAAAGGACATCGATCAGTCGGTGGTATGCGCGCTAGTATTTACAATGCGATGCCAGTACAAGGCGTACAGCAATTAGTAAATTATATGAAGGAATTTGAGCTTGAGAATAGATAGGGAGATGGGGATATGTTTCGTGTTCAAACGTTAAATCAAATAGCAGAAAAAGGTTTGCAAGTACTTGGCGGAGAGCGTTATGAAGTAGGGGAGAGAATGGACCACCCAGATGGTATTTTACTTCGCAGTTATTCTTTACATCAAGAAGAGTTCTCAAAAGATTTAAAGGCGATTGCGAGAGCTGGTGCTGGTGTAAACAATATTCCTGTCGAGCGCTGTACAGAAAAAGGGATTGTAGTATTTAATACACCAGGAGCGAATGCAAATGCAGTGAAGGAACTTATTATCGCCAGCCTTATTATGTCTTCACGTAACATTATTAATGGCGTAAGCTGGACGAAAAATTTAGAGGGTGAGGAAGTACCGCAGCTTGTTGAATCAGGGAAAAAACAATTTGTTGGATCTGAAATTGCGGGGAAACGTCTAGGGGTTATCGGCCTTGGTGCGATCGGAGCTTTAGTTGCGAACGATGCGTTAGCGTTAGGGATGGACGTTGTCGGATATGATCCTTACATTTCAGTTGAAACGGCTTGGCGCCTTTCTACACATGTGCAAAGGGCATTTAGTTTAGATGAAATTTTTGCAACGTGTGATTATATTACCCTTCATATTCCTCTTACGAATCAAACGAAGGGAATGATTGGTGAACACGCTGTAGAGAAGATGAAAAAAGGTATGCGTCTATTCAATTTCTCTAGAGGAGAACTTGTAGATGAAAAGGTTCTTCAAAAAGCGTTAGAAGAAGAGATTATTGCACATTACGTAACGGACTTCCCGAATGAAAATGTGATAAAGATGAAAAATGTAACAGCGACGCCTCACCTTGGTGCATCTACGTCTGAATCAGAAGAAAATTGTGCAGTCATGGCAGCGCGCCAATTACGTGAATATTTAGAGACAGGAAATATTCGTAATTCAGTCAACTATCCAAATGTTGAGCTGCCGTATATCGGAAAGAAACGTATTACAATCATGCATCAAAACGTACCGAACATGGTAGGACAAATTACAGGGTGTTTAGCAGAGCATCATATTAATATTGCAGATATGATTAATCGTAGTAAACATTCTTGGGCGTACACAATGATTGATATCGATAACGGAATTGATGATATAATAAAAGAGAACATTGTGGAAAATATAAGCAAAATTACAGGTGTTGTAGCCGTTCGAATGATTGTGTAAAGGAGAGAGGGAATTGGCAAAAATCCGACCGTTTCGGGCCATTCGTCCAGTAGAAGAAAAAGCAGCACAAGTTGCAGCTTTACCGTATGACGTTTTAAATAGTGAAGAGGCAAGAGAAGTTGTAAAAGGAAATCCATTTTCTTTCTTACACGTTGATAAAGCAGAAATTGATTTAGACCCAGCGCTTTCACCGTACGATGATCGCGTATATGAAAAAGCGGGTGAAAATTTAAATCGATTGATACGAGAAGAAGTGTTCATTCAAGATGAAGATCCAGCACTATATATTTATGAACTGACGATGCAAGGTAGAAAGCAGTCCGGCCTTGTTGTTTGTACGTCTATTGATGAGTATGAAGACGATACAATTAAAAAACATGAAAGAACGCGTCATGAAAAAGAACTAGATCGTATTCGTCACGTAGATGTGTGTGACGCAAATACAGGTCCTATCTTTTTAACGTATCGTACAAAAGAAGAAGTGAAACGTTTCATCGCAAGCTGGAAAGAAGAACATGCGCCAATCTATACATTTACAGCAGAAGATGGCGTAGAGCATGTTGCTTGGAAAATAGATGATGAAGAAGTAATTGCAAGTTTAGTAAGCTTATTTGAAGATATTCCTAATCTTTATATTGCAGATGGACATCACCGCTCTGCGTCAGCTGCAAAAGTTGGGCTCATGCGAAGAGAACAATATCCGAATTACACAGGAGAAGAAGAGTTTAATTTCTTCCTATCAGTTTTATTCCCTCATGATGAATTATCCATTTGGGACTATAACCGAGTTGTGAAAGATTTAAACGGCTTATCAGAAGAACAGTTTTTAAAGCAAATCACGCAATACTTTTATGTAGAAGAAGCACCTGTTTCTCCGTATAAACCAAATGAGCCAAAAACATTTGGTATGTATGTAAACGAGAAGTGGTATAAGCTCACAGTGAAAGAGGAAACGTTTGATGCGAATGATCTTGTGAAAGGTTTAGATGTATCTATTTTGCAAGATCATTTATTAAGCCAAGTACTTGAAATACACGATCCGCGATCTGATTCACGCATCGACTTTGTTGGAGGAATTCGCGGGTTAGAAGAATTAGAACGTCTTGTAAATAGCGGTGCATATAAAGCGGCGTTCTCACTATATCCGACATCAATGGAATCTTTATTAGCAATCGCAGACGCTGGAGAAGTTATGCCACCAAAATCAACGTGGTTTGAACCGAAACTGCGCAGTGGGTTGTTTGTACATTCTTTAAAATAAATATAGACTTCATTAGTTTGAAAAACCGAAATGATTTTAGTTTCGGTTTTTCTTATTTTAAAAGAGTTTTTGAGGAGGGGGACCAATGAAATTACAAGTAGGCGAAAAAATTACCTTTGAACGAACTTTAAGGACATTCCTAGTATTACAAGAAATGTCCTTTCCACTAAAGTATAGGGTATTTCGCTAAAATTCAAACTCTAAAATTAGTTTACTAGTTTGACCTGCAAACTGATAATGATAGGACCCTCTCAAACTTTCTAAGTTACCGGTAGCTTTAATAATTGTTCCTGGGGAATCTAAATTTCCTTTATCAAATATTCCTTGCTCTATAGCTGTGAATGTTCCTTGTTGTCCCTTATAAATTCCTTCAAAGTGTAAAAATCCAGAAATTTTAGCAGTAGCCAAGTGACCATCATTTATATTGGAGTCTAAATAATATAATAAGTATTCAACAAAAGCTTTTCCTTTTAATTCCCCATCAATATCATATTCAACATGGGCAATATTAATAGGGAAATCTTTTTTTGTATCATCAATTGGTTTTTCATCCCATTTACTTATTGTAAATGTTACTTCCATACACGTAATCTCCCTCCAATTATATACTTTTAAAACGTATCCATTCACATTCATATCTCATAGGAGTGATTTTATTCACTCCACGCCACTTTCTAAAATAGAGAAAGATCCATTTTCACAATCAATTTCTGCCATCGCGCCGTAAGGTAAAATAAACTTCGGTTCAGTATGGCCAAAATTTAAATTATAAAGAACTGGTAAAGCTTCTAAGGTATATTCCCTCATAACTTTCAGTATTTCATATTTATATTCTTCATAGTATTGTTCATCTTTCGGTTTACCGAAAATGATACCTTTTGCTTTTTGCAGAATGCCTTGCGCGGCATAATTTCGTAACCAATACTTTATATAACTTGGTTCTGGATGATCTTCAGAAGTTTCAAAGAAGATAATACTATCCTCCCAATGTTTTTTCTCAGGCCAAAGTTCTGTTCCTTTTGCAAATTCTAGTACTTCAATGCAACCACCAATTAAGCGCCCTTGTACAGTAGTAGAGCCTTGAAGTAACTCATATCCGTTGTTTTGCTGCATCGTACGTCTTGTATCCTTATTTACTTCTATCCATTCTAAACGCTCACTCGTCCATTCAGGAGCTGGTTGAATCTCGCCAATCATTTCATTGGAAAAGAGAGTTCGATTTACCATTTCAACCGTATATGGATCCATCTCTATATTTTCGGCAAAGTCGGTCAAAATTGCTGGACCGTAAAAAGAGGCAAGGCCTGCTTTATGACAAAATAAATGTGAAATGGTAACATCAGAGTATCCCATAAAAATTTTCGGATTTTCACGTATTACATTAAAATCTATATGAGGAAGTAAGCGAATGCTATCTTCACCGCCAATATTCGCAATAATTGCTTTTACGCGCGCATCTTTAAATGCTGTCATTAAATCTTCCGCACGAGCCTCTGGAGTATTATAAAGGTATTCACTTCCTTTTAAACTATTTGGCATTGGAACAACAGTAAGACCGAAAACTTCTTCTAATCTTTTAACTCCTTGTTCATAACGCCACCTTATGTCAGAATCACCTGCGCCTCCCCATGAAGGACTTACTGTCGCAACGATATCTCCTGCTTGTAACCTCTTTGGTTTTATTAACATGTTAACCTCGCTCCTACATAATGTAATAGACTACGATTATACAAACTGTATTATTGAAAAAACATGATGCATGACATTAGTTTCTTCATCATCAATCCGTTTACCTGCTGGGATTTAAGAATTCAGTCTTAGTGTTGAGTATAGGAATAACCGATTTATATTTGAAAATTACAGTATGCAACATTGTATGAGAAAGATGGTTGCTATTTTCTGCAATCTGTAACTGTAATGATTATAAGTTGGTCGTATTCAATCCGAAAAATAAAATCATCATGAATGGAGAGGTTACAGCTTTTTCTGAACAAGAAAGCTATCGCCTCTAGGCATGGGAGGAAAGGAAGGTTGGATACGGAGTGTCACTAAAAATCGCAACGTTCGTGGTACTTTAAGTGACCGAAGTATAGGTAGTTTCTTCGTTTTTTTGTTGGGTTTTTTGGGGGTCATTCTTTAATTATTAAATGGAGAGGTAAAATAAAAATACACCTAATTAATAGGTGTATTTTTTAGACTTGAAAACCACATATGTATTGGAGATTTCTCTGGGGTACAGCGTATCATTACAGAAATCATGCGTATACATAATAGGTGCTATATTGAATGGTTTCCGAATAAATATGGAAATTGAAAACTAAATAAATCTCAATATTGGTAACTTAAATACCTGTACTATGTTAAGAATTAGTAGGAGCACCGCCAGTATTGCCATGAGATTCAACTTTCGGAGCAGGGAAATGTGCATGCCCTTCTTGTTTAGGAGCTCCACCAGTGTCACCGATGTTTAATGCAGGAGCGCCGCCAGTGTGGCCCTCAGAAAAAGAAGGAGCTGGTGGAGACGGGAAGTGAGTATGTCCAGCTTGATTTGTGAAACCTGCGTTTAAACCAAATGCAGCAATACCCGTAAATGCAATACCTACAGCGATTTTACCAATTGTTTTTTTCATTTCTTTAACCCTCTTTCATTTGATTTTTTTGCTACTGTACTATTAAAGAAGTATAAACTTGCTTTCTCATGTTGTTGTTTGTTATAAAACGCAAGAGCTAGTTTTTCAAGATACTCAGAAACATAGATATATAAAGATTCTTTATTGAAGTATTCAATTCCTTCTAAAACAATCGGTTCAATTTTGTCTAATTCAGTTTGATTTGTGAAAGCTTCTAATATAGCAAAGTGATGTTTGTGCTCTTCATTACCAAGTTCAGCAATAAGTTGTTTCCCTATTTTAATGTAGTGGTTTGCTTTGTCTATAAGTCCTAATTTTTCATGTTCTTGAGCAAGTAAGAATATAGCTTTGTAGTGAGATGGGATCTTTTCAACAACTTGTGTCAAGTGACGAATTGCCTCTTCAGAAAGATTCTGGCTAGCATATAGATGACCTAGATTACCGCGTACATACAGTTGTAATGATTCTTCATTTAATTTTTGGAGAATATCTAACGCTTTGTTATAGCTTTCTTCAGCTTGTTCAAAGTGTCCTACGTCTACATAAGAAGCACCAAGTACACTTAAACAGGATGAAATATTTCTTTCACATCCGTGTTGCGATTCGAAAATTTCTAATGCTTTAGAAGCATTTACAATGGCAAAACTTGGTTGTTGTTGGTGACAATGATAAGCAGCGTATCGGTAATAGAAATCAGCTTGTTCAATTTGACTGTGTCCAGATAAAAGTGCATGTGCTTTTAAGAAATATTCTTCTGCTTCTTGATAATGATTAATTGCTGCAAAATAAATCGCTTTATAATAATGATATAGATAAGATAGGTGTTTATCTTCTGGTTTTTCTTGGTCTTCTATGATTTGAAAACTATCTTTCGAGATTGATAGTCCATCTGTCAGAGCTGTATGTCGGAACTGCAGTAATGCGTAATATAACTGATAAAGTGGAATCGTTTCTGTTTCTTTCAAAAGTATTTCTTCATGTTCTTTTTTAGCTTCTTGAAACTGAATTTGTGCTTCCTTAACGTTTTGCGTTAAGATTGCATGGTACCAAGCTTCTAAATGTTTTGTTGTATATGTATGTCCCTTCAATGAAATGTTCATATTAGCCCCCTTGTATATTTTTTTATATAATTGTAACTATAATGGTAACACAATTAAAAGTAATTATATGGAATTTATTGTTGATAAAAAATATTCAGAATTATATAGGTCGGTAAAACCTGTCAGTCCATGTGTTTTTATGAAGAAAAGGACACAATTGACTATAGAATCTTAATAAAATGATTCCACATGTACAATGCTAAAATAAAAGTTGAGAAAGTATGCATGAGGTGTGAATAGGGTAAGAAGGTAAAAATCCTAGCTACAATAGCTAGGATTTTTGTGTTAAATAGTCTCACCGTGAGCTTCTTGTTTAGGAGTCGGCGTATCACCAACATTTAAAGCAGGAGCGCCAGTATTACCATGCGCTTCTAACGTAGGAGCAAAGAAGTCAGCGTGACTCTCTTTTTTAGGAGCCATTCCTTCTCCATGAGTATTTGTATAAGAAGGAGCCCAAGTATCTCCTATATTGTATGATGAAATAGGAGGTCTGCCATGATCATAAGCAGGAGCGCCACCGTCGCCTCTATTATAAGAAGGAGCCCAAGTGTCGCCATGTGAATCTAATTTCGAGCTTAAATCAGCATGTGTCTCTAGTTTCGGAGCAGCGAAATCAGCATGGCCTTCTAATTTAGGAGAAAAAGTTTCACCGTGCTCAGCTTTTACAACGCCGCCATCCCCAATATTTATACCAAAAAGACCAAAGCTAAACACTGATAACCCTACAACAGCTGTACTAATTTTTCTTTTCAATCTATCTCTCTCCTTTTTATTGTTTTATTTCATTTTGTCTAAACGTGGTAGATAAAATGAAACGAATCGTAAAAAATTACAAATATATTACGATATATGAATAATTCTGTGTAATATTTTGTAAAACCTCCTTGAAATTTGAATTTTATGAAAATAAAATTCGACATGGTTCATTATTCAACTAGTTGAATAAATTTTGATTGAGTTTTTATAAAGGTATTCGCTAACCTTAGGACCGAAAGTAGTTCTTAATTTCTTTATACCGTGGTCATAAGGTTATTTTAGCTTTGAATTAAATTAAAGCCCTCTTGCTGTATATTTAAAAATACCAGTATGCAACATTGCATAAGAAAGAGGGTTGCTATTTTCTACAACATGTAACTATAATAGTTACATGTTGGTTGTATCCAATCAAAAATAAAATCATCATGAATGGAGATGTTTCATAATGGGTATGAAAAAATTAATTTTAGCAGGTGCTTTAGGAATCGCAGCATTATCAGGAACGAATTTACCAGGGTTAGAACTAACAAAAGTGAGTGCTGCTTCTATAGAATCGAATTTCTCAACATTAGAAGGACGAGTAGTAGAAGTAGATAACGGTGTAATTGTCGTAAAATCTAAGCAATACGAAGAACCTGTTAGTGTATATATGGATTCATTTTCAAATGTGAAAGTAGGAGATGAAGTAAAAGCTACTGGATCTATGATGCGTAATTTTACAGAATATATGGTTGCAACTGCAATTGAAAATACAACAAACAAGTTAGGCATGCACATGAAAGAAGATGGCTCACCTGATTATGTAATTGGGGAAGTAGCAAAATTAGGAACAGACGGTGCTACTAAATATGTCGTAGTGGAATATCCATCGCTAAACGGGAAAAAAGTGATTATTGATGTTTTCTTAACAAAGGGACAAGTATTTCATACGGGTGAGAAAGTAAAAATTGATATGAGGTATGTGGGCTGGGGCGGAAGTTCTATTAACTGGAACACAACCAATCATATTGAAAAGGTTTATGAAGTAAAGAGCAACGTTGAAAATAATGATGATGTTTGGATTTGGTCTTAATTAGACTTCTGTAAATAATAAATGTATCATGCAGTACCCATCGAATTATCATGTGTATGACAATTTGATGGGTACTTTTTCTTTATTTTATATTCGGTGCTAAGGTACATCATTGTATCTATAATAATTTTAAAAATGCGGGTATACAGTTGAATCGAACAACCTCATACAGACAAGTGTTTTAGCTTACTGCTTATGCATTGATTTTATTCAAAATTGCGACTTTATTCGTCGTAAATAATAGATAATTTTGTTTTACTGTTCTGATTAAAATCCGGTCTGTTGTAGCGTATGCTGTTCCAATTCGGATTACGTTTTCTTCTACACCAGCATAGGTTTCATCTTCTGTAACTTCAATAATTTCGCTTAATGGAATTTGAACCTTAGCTATTTGCCATGAAATAATTAATTCTTCATTTGTTTTTTTGACATCGATACCTAGCATGTTACCAAAACCTTTCTGTATTAAAATATAACTATTAATTTTATTATACAGATTTAAAGGTTTTATTTTTATTATGAAATTTGATTTTTTAATTTCTTTACAAGGTATCGTACTACGAACAAAAAAGGTATCCAATGGCACCTGCAATCTTTCTGCAATGAAGACGCTCTTTTTTATTTTGTGAATTTTTGAGAATAAGGGATTTCCGATTAGAATATGATGTTTAAATCGGAGTGAATTTAAAAAATACAATAATGAAAGTGGTGTTTATATATGGAGCGAGATGAGAATTATTTACGAGCTAAAAAAAGAGTGGAGAATTTAAAAGCGTTTTATATTCATTTAGCATTATATATACTAGTTAACTTAATGCTTTTTTTTATAAATATAAGTTCTGATTCAAGTAAATTATGGTTTTTATATCCACTTGCAGGGTGGGGGATCGGTATCGTTATACATGGTTTGACAACTTTTCCATTCGGGATATTCGGAAAAGAGTGGGAAGAACGAAAGATTAAAGAATATATGGAGAAAGATAAGTAAATTTATTTTAATCATTCGATTTTCAAAATAATACTGAGGATGGGGGTATTGTTCTACGTCTGTTTAGAAAAATGGGATACAAAGCGGTAAGGTATGACGCTCGTGGTAAAGACCTTACGGAGGATTTCCATTCATATAAATCTCTTTAAAAAACAAAGATGCGAAGTCTCTTCTATGACTTCGCATCTTTGTTTCTTGGTTTAAAAGGATTAATAAGATTAATAAGCTATTCTCGTATTCACATAAGCGACTAATATAACATGTCCAATAATAATAGAAGAAATAATTTGATAAACGAGGTAATAGCGATGGAGAAGCGAATAGATCTATCGCTACACTTCTAAGTTTTATTTATGTACATTCTATAAATCGTTGCGCTCTTTTAGAAAGCTGCCGATCTTTCAGCCATATAATTGATGATTCAGACTCATAAGGGAAATCTATTAAATCTACTATTTTTATAAATTCTTGCGGGATATGAGATATAGCACTTTTCGGCAAGATAGAGGCACCGATGCCAGTCATGATAAGCATAAGAATAAATGCTGAGTCAGGACATTCACATGCTATATTTAATGTTATACCAAGGTGCTCGCATTCATCGATGACGAGCTGATGATAGCTATTTTCTTTATCTTTATGTAAAAGTAAAAGGGGGATATGACTTAATTCGGTTAGAGGGATTGAGAGGTGTGAACGATATAGTTCCCATTTAGCAGGCATGACTAATACGAAAGGTTCCTTTGATAAACAAATACTAGAAAAAACATCTTTATTAAAAGGTGTACGCAAGATAGCGAGTTCGATATGCCGATTTTCTAATTGCTCTATTAAGTATGAAGGGCCACCTTCCCATATTTTTAAGTTCACATTTGGATAGTTATCTTGAAAATAGCGTATTTTTTCAGAAAGAAAAGGAATGCAAGAATGAAATGCTCCAATAGATAGCTTGCCCCTTAGCCCTTCACTGGTATCTTTAATCTCCGTAATAGTTTCTTCTAATTGATGAATAATGTTTTTTGCTTTCGTATATAAAATTTTTCCTTCTTCAGTTAAATGCATATTTCGGCCGTTTCTTTCAAAGAGGTTTACTGATAATTCTTGTTCTAGTAGCGATAGTTGTCTACTTAGAGGTGGCTGTGCCATATGAAGTCGCTGGGCAGCACGGGTAAGCTGTTTTTCTTCAGCGATTACAATAAAGTAACGAAGTTTTCTTATATCCATGTCAAAGTCCCTTTCTATACCATTTTTGTATGGGAAAACAACCTTATAGATAGTTTTCATATAATCTCCCACATGATATCATAAACAAAAAGTTTTAAAAATAGAAAATTCTAAAAATTTAAAATAATTTTCAGGAAAGTAATAACTTGAAAATAGATCATATCGTTTTGAGGGGGGATTTTGATGAAAGTCTCGTTATTTATTACTTGTTTATCAGATGTGTTTTTTCCTCAAGTAGGTAAGAGTGTCGTAGAAATTATGAACCAATGTGGAGTGGAACTAGATTTCCCTGAAGGACAGACTTGTTGCGGACAACCAGCTTACAATAGTGGATATCAAGAAGATGCAAAACTAGCAGCAAAGCAAATGATTAAAGCATTTGAACATAGTGAATATATTGTGACCCCTTCAGGTTCTTGCGCTAGCATGGTTCATCATTATTATAAAGAGATGTTTAAAGGTGATAGTGAATGGTATGAAAAAGCGGTTCATTTAGCGGATAGAACGTATGAGCTGACGGATTTTTTAATAAATGTACTTGGAAAAAGTGATTTGAAATCTAAGTTGGTTGAGAAAGCTGTTTTCCATCAATCTTGTCATATGAATCGGGCGCTCGGGATCAAAGAGGAACCACTGAAGTTATTATCGCAAGTAGAAGGTCTAGACATAAAAGAATTACCATATTGCCAAGATTGCTGCGGGTTTGGTGGTACTTTTGCAGTGAAAATGAGCTCGATTTCTGAAACGATGGTTGATGAAAAAATAAAACATATTGAGGCGACAGAAGCAAATCTCTTAATTGGAGCAGATATGGGATGTCTTATGAATATAGGGGGAAGATTGCGTAGGAAAAATAAAAATATTCAAGTGTTACATGTAGCAGAAGTACTGGCAAAGGGGCTGAATAAATGAGTGTGGCGGGGGAACTAGATTTTTTGAAAAGAGTAGATAAAGCGTTGCACGATCCGCAGATGAGAAGCGCGGTTCCGTTTACACAAGATCGGCTTCGGATGGGACGGGAACAAGCTACACATGAATTAGGGAATATGGAAGAATGGCGCGAGGCAGCATCTGAAATTCGGATGCATACAATCGAAAATTTAGATAGTTATTTGGAACAATTAGCTACTAATGTTCGAAAAAATGGAGGGCATGTGCATTTCGCTTTCAAAGCGGAAGATGCCGTATCGTATGTTTCTGAAATCGCAAGAAAAAAAGGAGCGAAATCAGTAATTAAGTCAAAGTCCATGGTTTCAGAAGAAATACATCTTAATAAAAACTTAGAAGAGATGGGGGTAAAAGTAGTAGAGTCTGATCTTGGGGAGTATATTATTCAATTAGCTGGAGAAACGCCATCCCATTTAATCGCCCCGGCCATTCATAAGACGAAGGAACAAGTAGCAGAGCTTTTTTCTAAGGAAGCAGGAAGAAAGATCCCAGTTGATACGAATCAATTACTACAATTTGCAAGGGAGAAATTGCGTAAAGAGTTTTTAGAAGCTGATATTGGTATTTCCGGTTGTAACTTTGCGGTAGCGGAATCTGGATCAGTTGTGCTTATAAGTAATGAAGGAAATGCTCGCCTTACTACGACATTGCCAAAGGTTCATATTGCGATTATGGGGATGGAACGCCTTGTTCCGACATGGAAAGATCTTGATGTAGTCGTTTCGATGTTAACAAGAAGTGCTACAGGCCAAAAGATTACATCTTATGTAACTGGAATTAATAGGGCGCGTTTACATGAAGATATGGATGGACCTGAAGAATTTCATTTAATTATTTTAGATAATGGCCGTTCTGATATTTTAGGAACTGCTTATGAAGAAGTATTAAAGTGTATAAGGTGCGGAGCTTGTGTAAATGTTTGTCCTGTGTATCGTAATATTGGGGGACATGCTTATGGAAGTGTTTATAGCGGGCCAATTGGAGCAGTACTTGCGCCTTTATTAGAAGGATATGAAGAGTTAAAAGAATTACCTTTTGCATCAAGTTTATGCGGAGCATGTACAGATGTTTGCCCTGTGAAAATTCCATTGCATGACCTTCTCATTGAACATCGTAAAGATGTCGTGGAACAAGGGTTTATAACGAAATTTGAGCAACTTGCCTTTAAAGGTTTCACGTTTATGGCGAGTCATCCATTCGTTTATGAGAAAGCAATTAAAATGGCACATACAGGGTTATCGATATTTGCAAAAGATGGTTATATTGCGAATGGACCAGGTCCATTAAAAGGATGGACAGAAAGTAGAGATTTTCCAAAACCTGCGAAACAATCATTCCGTGATTGGTGGAAAAAAGAAACGAGGGATTCATAATATGAATACGGATGTACAAGAGTCTTTTTTAAACAATATCGCACGTAAATTAAATCGAGAACGTCGCTCGGGAGTTACTCCTCCCAGGTGGAAAAACAATCCACTTAGCCACTTTTCTAATGAGATAGATCACAAAAGTTTAGTAGAGCAGTTTATTGCAAACTTGCATACGTTACATACAGAAGTAAGTCATATACACCGTTCAGAAATAGGGAGTGCACTTCAGTATGTTGTACATAAATTTAATGTTCAATCTGCGGTGTATTGGGATGATGATAGATTACATCAACTTGAAATAGGAAAGCATTTAATAGGAAATTTCGTTTCTCATCGAATGTGGCAAAGTAAAGAAGGGGAAAGAGAACTACGGGATTATGCAGCTCAGGTTGATATGGGAATTACATATGCTGAAATGGGACTCGCTGAGACGGGAACCGTTGTTTTATGGAATGGTGGTGGACGCGGGCGTTTAGTTAGCGTTTTGCCAGCAGTTTATGTAGCAATTCTCTCAGAACATACAATTTATAGACGCTTAACAGAAGGAGTAACTAGAATTCATGAACAGGTTTCGAATGGATTACCTGCCTGTATTAATTTTATCACTGGGCCTAGCCGGACAGGTGATATTGAGATGGAATTAGCTTTTGGAGTTCATGGCCCAGGCAAGGTCCATGTCATTCTATTAAAGAATTAGAAAGAAAAACAAAAGAATGCGAGGGGGAGTGGGACTTTTGATGAAAAATAAATTTCGTTATTATGTCTTTACAATGCTCACGTTTATTACGATGGTGAATTATATTGATCGAGGGGCCATCGCTTATGCACAGTCTTTCATTATAAAAGAGTATGGCTTTGATCCGAAGGAGTGGGGAGCTATATTAGGATATTTTGGTTACGGTTACATGATCGGTTCTTTATTAGGAGGTATTTTTTCAGATAAAAAAGGACCGAAATTTGTATGGATCGTAGCAGCGACGGCTTGGTCTATTTTTGAAATTGCGACTGCTTTTGCTGGAGAAATAGGGATTGCTGTTTTTGGAGGATCTGCTTTAATAGGATTTGCTATTTTCCGCGTCTTATTTGGATTAACAGAAGGTCCATCTTTTGCGGTTTCGAATAAGACAGCAGCAAACTGGGCAGCTCCAAAAGAAAGAGCTTTTCTAACATCCCTTGGTTTTGTTGGCGTTCCGTTAGGGGCAGTATTAACAGCACCTGTAGCGGTTCTGTTGCTATCTTTCACTAGTTGGAAAATCATGTTTTTTATCCTCGGTACAATAGGGATTGTATGGGCGATTATTTGGTATTTTACTTTTACGAATATGCCTGAGGATCATCCACGAGTGACAAAAGAAGAACTAGCTGAAATACGAAGTACGGAAGGTGTGCTTCAATCAGTAAAAGTAGAGAAAGAAATTCCAAAAGAGCCATGGTACTCCTTTTTTAAAGTTCCGACATTCGTTATGGTTACGATAGCATATTTTTGCTTCCAATATATCAATTTTTTAATATTAACTTGGACACCAAAATACTTGCAAGATGTATTCCATTTTCAATTATCTTCCCTTTGGTATCTTGGGATGATTCCTTGGCTCGGAGCTTGCATCACATTGCCACTAGGGGCGAAGCTATCTGATCGTATTTTACGTAAAACAGGAAACCTTCGTTTAGCTCGAACCGGGTTACCGATTATTGCTTTATTACTGACAGCAATTTGTTTTAGCTTCATTCCAGCGATGAATAATTATGTAGCTGTATTAGCACTTATGTCGCTTGGAAATGCGTTTGCTTTTTTACCAAGTTCATTATTTTGGGCAATTATTGTCGATACCGCTCCTACTTACTCTGGAACATATAGTGGAATTATGCATTTCATCGCTAATATCGCGACAATCTTAGCCCCGACTTTAACTGGATACTTAGTTGTAAGTTATGGCTATCCTTCTATGTTTATCGTAGCTGCCATTTTGGCCGCTATTGCAATGGGGGCAATGTTGTTTGTGAAACCAGGGCAGCAGACGAAGACGGAAAGCTTATTTAACTGGAGAGGTAAGAAGCGGTTAGAGGAACCTCGTGCTAATTTTGAATGAGCCAAGTAAGATGTAAAAAGTGAGTTGAATGCATTAGAAATGAAACCGAATGGTAGTATATGAAAAAACTCCTGAATTCGCATACTAAGTATGCAAATTTAATGGAGTTTTTTTCATTACCCGGAAGAAAAAGAATGAAGGATCAATAACATGTGAAAGTATAAAATTGTATATAAATCTCTGTAATGAAATGCTTGATGCGAAGTCTATTCTATGGCTTCCCATATTTGTTTTTTAGCGTGAATAACATGCGAAATCAAAACTTTACTTGTAGTACATAATAAATACAGTTGTTATCTTTTTTAAATTACATGTGGATATAGGCTAAAGTTGATTTATCAACCTATATTAAAATAAAAATAAACCACTGTTCGATTTGAATATTCCACGATATAATGGTGAGAGTTTATATCTGAAGAAATATTTGCATAAGAAGTGAGGTACTGTATGAAAAAAAGAACGACAGACATTATTTTTATTATTATTGGTGCATTCCTTTTTGCGTTAGGTGTGAATTTGTTTGTTATCCCGAATGAGTTCGGTGAAGGCGGGGTAACAGGTATTACGATTATTACGTACTACTTATTTGAGTGGTCACCAGGTTTAGTCAACTTAATTTTAAATGCGATTTTATTAATAGTCGGCTATAAATTTTTGAATAAAATCACAACGATTTATACGATTATCGCTGTAGTTACGAACTCGCTATTTCTTCATTTAACAGAAGGATGGACGATTACTTCGGATGAAATGCTCGTAAATGCTATTTTCGGTGGAATATTTATCGGGTGCGGGATTGGTCTCATTATTCGCGTTGGTGGAACGACAGCAGGTACTACAATCTTAGCGAGGATGACACATAAGTACTTAGGTTGGAGCATTAGCTACGGTCTACTGTTCTTTGATTTAATCGTTGCGTTTTCATCTTATTTCATCATTGGTGCAGAAAAGCTGATGCTGACAATTATTATGTTATATGTAGGAACGAAAGTAATGGAATTTGTAATTGAAGGTTTAAATCCGAAAAAGGCCATTACGATTATTTCCGATAAGCCGGATGAAATTGCCGGGAAGGTGACTAGCTTAATGGGTAGAGGAGTTACTGTGTACTCAGGTCATGGCTATTACACGAAAACGCCGAAGGACATTCTTTATGTTGTTATTAATAAGCAAGAAGTAGTGAAGCTAAAGAGGATTGTTCAAACTACGGACCCGGCTGCATTCATCGCTATACACGATGTTCGTGATGTATTCGGAGAAGGATTTGTTGATATTTCGAAGGCTTAAAAATTGTTTTTGATTAAAATAATCTTAATACTAAAACGTAAGAATCTATTTTGAATCATCTGTTTTCAAAATAGATTCTTTTTTATTAAACACCATTCACTTTAAGTTCAAACTTTTACATTTTAAAGAAAACTGCCGATAGAACGCTTCAGTCTGTTCTTTAATTTTGAAATGTGAGAGTTGAATAACGATGGATTATATGTGATTTTTTAATCTACTCCCCATGAGTTCCGCCATTTGTTTTGCATCTGGATTTTCTTCATCGTACAATTTCTCAATAATGTTAATATAATCCGTCTCATTTCGATTTTGACTTAATTTATGTGCAGCCTGGATGTCTTCCACCTTAATCTTAAATCCAACTATACCTTTCAGCTCATTTTCTAACAGAGTAGGGGAAAGTTTATTCCATAATACTGGATTTTCACGATGCTCTTCATATTTTTTCAGCATTGTTGTTAATTCATTTATTAATTCCTCTTTATCTAAAATACTCGCTTTACCATATATATGGACGGCTTGATAATTCCATGTTGGTACTTCTTCATTTTCATACCAAGAAGAAGAGATGTAAGAGTGAGGTCCCTGAAACATTACAAGAACATCTTCACAAGTTTCAAATGTTCTCCACTGGGGATTCCCATAAGCCATATGTCCAGTAATAAAATAATCATCACCTTTTTTAGTTAACCCAAAGGGCAAATGAGTTGCAATTGGTTTTTCTTTTTTTATTGTGACAATTGTTCCAAAAGAGTTTTTTTGAACAAAATCCCAAATTTCATCAACATTTGTGACTTTAAAATACTTTGGAATATACATAATAGCCCACCTTTCAAAAAAGTTATATGAGTGTTTTAATCATGATAAGATCAATTTGTTCGTCATCTCCCATATAAAAGGAGTGAGAGCCAGCTTGTACAAACCCTAACTTCTTATAAAAAGCAATAGCATTTTCATTTTTCTCCCATACTCCTAGCCAAATATTCTTTTTATTATTCGCTATTGCAATTTCAATAGCGTTATTTAGTAGATATTTTCCAAGACCATGTTTTTGAAAGGAGCCCTTTATATAAATTCTCTCTACTTCAAGTGATTCATTGCCCATTTCTTCAGACTGAGCATCATCAATATTGACCTTTAAATATCCAGCAATTTCATCGTTAAAGTAGACAAAAAAGAATTGAGAAGAGATATTGGATAATTCTTTTTCTAATTGTTTTAAGTTAAATGCCTTTTCCAAATAATGATTCATATTTTCGGGTGAATTTTGATGTTTAAAAGTCTCATTAAATGTTTCATAACTAATTTCTTGAAGTTTGTGTATATCTTCAATGGTGCACTTTTGTATATGCGTAGTCATATTTATAGTTCGCTCCTTTATATAATCAATAATTTCTCTTATTTCCCTTTTTTACAAATTCCCAATCTTTTTCTATATTTTTTCTTACTCTTTGAAGAAGGTTAGAAATAGTTTCCGCTTCCGTTTCGGAAAACCCCTCTAATGCAACAGTATTGGAATAATCATTTTCTCTCTTAATAAAAGGATAGACATTTTTTCCTTTTTCTGTCGGGAAAAGCTTTTTAATTTTCTTGTTCGATTCATCTTCTTTCTTTTCGATAAATCCATTGATTTCAAGCTTTTTGATAGAACGGGCTGCTGTTGTACGATCTACTTTTATCATCTCAGATAACTTTTCTTGAATGATTCCTGGGTTTTCACATATTCTCACAAGGTACAAATACTGACCTTTTGTAAGCTCATATTCTTTAAATTCTATATTGCTAATAGAATCTAATGCCCTTGCAATCATGCCAATTTCACGAAGAATTTCTTTCATAATGAACTCCTTCTTTTTTGGTTTTTTTATTGCAAATGCAACAATTTGAAGTTACATTTAATATAAAATATTTTTATTGTAAGTGCAACAAAAATGACGATGAAAAGGTTGATTAAAATGAAGTATGTTTTTTATGTATTAGGAATTTTAATATTAACCCTAGGTATTTCTTTCACAATACAATCAGATTTTGGCACTTCACCTTTTGATGCACTTTTAGTAGGACTTTCTTTAAATGTAGGGCTTACTGTGGGAAGCTGGGAAATAATAATAGCTTTATTATTAATATGTTGTAATTCGATATTAAAAAGACAAAGACCAGAGGTACTAGGGTTATTAACAGCATTCATAACGGGTATTGGTATTGATGTATGGCTATTTTTATTACGCAATTTAATTACACCTGAAATATGGTACAGTAAAATGATTTATTTTGGAATCGGATTAGTTATTACAGGATTAGGAACTGCGATATATATACAAACAAATTTCGCTCCCATTCCAATTGACCGATTAACTTTAATCATACAAGAATTAACTAGAACGAATATCTTTATAGCACGAACATTTATTTACCTTATATTCTTAATAATGGCAACGATTTTACATGGACCAATTGGTATTGGAACTATATTAACCGTTTGTTTAGGTGGGCTATTACTGAATTTCTTTATGCCACTTACTAAAAAAGTATTAGATCACTTATTCGTACACCAGAGTACATCACCAAGTTATAAGAAAAATAAAGCAGCTGACCACAATGATAACAAGAGTATCTTCTAAGGAATCCTTTTCTTTTTCTTGCAAAAAATCCAATTGTTTCTTAATGTAGTGATGTAGAAGGATGAACAAGAGAGGGTTTAATGAAGATGATACATATTTTATTAGCTGATGACGATAAACATATTAGAGAGTTGTTACATTACCATTTACAAAAAGAGGGGTTTAAAGTTTTTGAGGCGGAAGATGGAAAGGTAGCGCAAGAAGTATTAGAGAAGGAAAATATTCATCTTGCGATCGTAGACATTATGATGCCGTTCGTTGATGGCTATACGTTATGTGAAGAAATTCGTAAGTATCATGATATTCCTGTTATTTTATTAACGGCGAAAGATCAGTTAGTTGATAAAGAAAAAGGATTCATTTCTGGTACAGATGATTATATTGTAAAACCATTTGAACCAGCTGAAGTTATTTTCCGTATGAAAGCTTTATTACGCCGTTATCAAATGCTAAGTGCAGACATAATTACACTTCACGGGACGACAATTGATCGTAAAGGTGTTGAAGTAAAGTGTAACGGGCAGACGATTTTGCTTCCATTAAAGGAATTTGAGTTATTATCACAACTTGCTAGCTATCCTGGAAGAACATTTTCAAGAGAAGAATTAATTGAGCTAGTATGGGGAATGGATTTTGAAGGGGATGAACGAACAGTTGATGTTCATGTGAAAAGGCTCCGAGATCGTTTCTCAAAACGAACGGATGATTTTCAAATTACAACAGTACGCGGACTCGGGTATAAGTTGGAGCTGAAATAAAATGAAATCATTATATTCTAGATTTGTATTTATGACAGTCGGTATTATGCTACTTAGTAGTATTATCGGCTTTTTATTAACGAACGTATATTATCAAGTGAAGTTAAAACCGTATAACAGCGAAAAGATTTTAAAGTATGCGGAAGAAGTTAAGTCATTATATGAAAAGCAAAGCGAAGAAAATCAAGAGGCGTACTTACAATCTATTGCGAAGTTAGGCTATGAAATTTATATTGTAGATGATCAAAAGAATGGAAAGCGTATCGGCAATGCGTTTCGTAAGACGACGATAAGTGATGATACAGTCCGTAAAGTGTTGCATGGCGAAACGTTTAATGGTGTTTCCACATATCCGACTCGTCTCTTTATTACCGGTTTTTTCGATAATGAATTAATAAATAGTGTCGGTGTACCGCTAAAGCACGGTGATAAACAATACGCATTATTTATTCGCCCTGACATTCAAAACCAATTTGGCGAGATGCGAATTTTCTTAGCGGTATTACTAGGGTTTATCGTACTATTAAGTATTATTTTTATCGCGATTGCAGCAGGTTATATCGTTCGTCCCATTCGTAAGTTCACGAATGCTACGCAAAAAATTGCGAGTGGTAAATATGAAATTGAATTAGACGTAAAACGAAAAGATGAAATTGGAACGTTATCTACAAGCTTCCAAAAGATGACGAAAAGTATTAAGGAACTAGATGAAATGAGACAAGAATTCGTTTCGAACGTTTCACATGAATTCCAGTCACCGCTTTCTTCTATACAAGGTTTTTCGAAGACATTGCAAACAGAAAAGATGAGCGTAGAAGAAAGAAACCATTACTTACAAATTATTGAGGGAGAAAGTAAGCGAATGTCTAGTTTATGTAAACAATTACTTACGCTTGCTTCTTTAGATAAAGAAGAGAAAGTGTTACAAATAAAAGAATTCAATTTGCAGAAGCAAATTAAAGACGTCATTTTTATGCTCGAATGGAAATGGCGTGAAAAAGATATCGCCGTTGAATTTGATGTGCCGGATATCACTATAAAAGGTGATGAAAACTTACTTCATCAAGTATGGAGTAACATTTTCACGAATAGCATCAAGTTTTCAAATGATGATGGGACCATTGAGTTTTTTGTCGAAGAGTTAGAGTCTAGCGTTATAATCTCTATATCCGATAATGGAATCGGAATGGAAAAAGAAGAAATGGATCGTATTTTTGATCGCTTCTACAAAGTAGATACAGCAAGAGCAAGAAATGTAGAAGGCAGCGGTTTAGGGTTATCGATTGTGCAGAAGATTGTTGAACTGCATAACGGAAACGTTTCGGTATATAGCACGAAAGGGGAAGGGACGACTGTTCGGGTGGAGCTTCCAAAATAGAGGGAAGAGGCTGTTTGGGAACGGCCTCTTCTTTTTGTCGTTTTTTGTCGGTAAATCGATATAATCGAAAAATCGCTGATATAATTTGAGTTGCGCCGATATATTGTGAAAATCGCCGATATAATTCGAGTTGCGCTGATATATTTGAAAAATCGCCGATATAAATTTCACGTACTCTCATTCCTGCTATAAAGCCGCACCTTTCCCGCGCTCTTCCTTAAACTGAACCCCAAAGGTATCCGCTGTAATTTCATCAGCTTTCGGCAATGCTCGTAATTTCGGATGGAGTAGCCATACGAGAGAAATAAATAAAATCCCGATGCTAGCGAGTGCGAAAATGAGTTGGCTACTAAATACATTTGCGGTGTATCCACCAATTAAAGAACCGATTGGCATAGCAATTGTGCCCATACTTCGCATAACTGAGTTGATGCGTCCAATATATCGATTTGGAATTAAAATTTGACTAATTGTCGCAAATAATATGTTGGTTGCACCAATCGGTACCCAAGCTAGGCCGAATAAGAAAATAGATAACCATTGAAACGGTACAACCGTAGAGAGAAACCAAAAGATAGCACCAGTCGCAAAGCTAATAATAGAAGCGCGGCCAACGTTACGTTTGCCAACCCATGAACTGAATAATGCTCCAATTAAACTACCTGCTGATATAGCAGCTAAGAAGAAACCATATGATTTCACACCACCTAAAGAATCAGCGAAAGAAGGGAGTATCGCCATCGTCATACCGATAGAAAAATTGGCAACAACTGAACCGATTAAGAAGACGCTCATTAATGAACGAAAGACGATTGAAAAGCCTTCTTTTAAATCAGAGAAATATTGTTTAGTTGAAAGTGATGTGCCTGTTTCAGTTTGCTGTGGCATTTTCAATGAAGAGAACAAAAGGGCAGTAATCGCAAAAGTAAAAGAGTCAATTACATATAAAGTAATGGCGCCAAATAGTGCTACTAATATGCCAGAAAGCGTCGTGCAAATTAAATCAATGCCTTGATATGCAAATGAAAAGAGTGAGTTTCCTTTTAATAGTTGTGTTTTATGCAGTAGAAGTGGTAAAGCTTTTGATTGTGCGGGATAGGCAAATTGTTCGATAAAAGCTACGATTGGCATAATGATGAGTAGTAATTGGACGGTTAGTAGGTCGAAGTAGTGTGTAATAGGAATGATTAATATAAGAATGCATTGCAGTACTTGTGTGATGACGAGGGTGTTTTTAATTGGCCATCTATCAACGAATGGACCGGTAAGAAATTGTAATGCAGAAGGTAGTAACGTAAGGAAACCAGCCAATCCAGAATAAAAAGGATTACCACTTAGCTTATATACGAGCCACATCGCGGCTACATAATACAAGCTATCTCCTATGTTTGTAAAAATTCTCCCTAAAAATAATAAGAGGAAATTCCGGTTTTTCAATATGTCCATTTAATCTACTCCTTTATAATAAAGTGAAACTTTAATCAGTGGGAGGTTCATCCCCACTGATTATTAGCTCCCACCAATCGGACGTTTACGGGCAGTTAATCTCCCACTTAACTTCTTTTTTTAGTTGAATTTTGAGGTTGGAGTTTTACTGCCCGTTAATGTCGGATAAATTTATTCGGTAAAATAAATTTGACCGTTTATGTAAAAAAAATCGTATTACGATTTTTCTTCTTCTTTAACAAATTGCTGCATTGTTCTCTCTGCGATTTGAAGTGCAGTAGTAGAAATATAATAAGGTTTACTATTCGGATCTTTATCTGCAGCTTTTGTGATTTCTTTTAATTCAGACATTAATTCATAAAACTTTTTTACCCACACTTGAAATTGTTCTGGCGTAGCATCAAACTCCCAGCAAGATGAAACGTAATTCCACTTAGCTGGGTCTTCACTTGCATTTCGTAATGTAAAAGCTTCCTCTGGTGCAGCGAGAATTTGGCTTTTCGTTCTTTCTATCATTTGTAAAAAGATTTGGCGACCTGATTCGCTTAATATTTCTAAATGAGGTAATAGATCTGTGGCAGGGGTGAAGCCTTTAGCGACAGATTGATAAAACTTTTGAACAATGCCATTCTTTTCTTCTGTATAAACAATCTCTATAAGATCATTCTTTTCTAATTCTTTTAAATGATAATGAATTTTCGCCCTTGAAATGCCGAACTTCTCAGATAGTAATTGTCCAGTATAAGGACGTTCGCATAGACGTATCATCATTTCGGCACGTAGTGGATCGCTTAATGCTTTTAGTTGGCTATAAGTAGTTAGTGTTAATACGGGCTTCAATATGATCAACTCCTTGAATAAATTTACTCGGTCAATATTATTTGACTGAATTGTATCAAGGATCCTATTTATTTTCAATGCTTTCTGAAAATTTAATTTTTCCTCTGTAATCTTCTGTTCATATTCCGTTCATATTTCTTTTTTATGATAAGTGCATAGAAAGAAAGAGGAAGGAGCGAGCGAAATGTTTTTAGCTCTGCGTGAATTGAAACAATCAAAATTAAGATACGGATTAATCGGACTGATTATGGTGTTATTATCATTTTTAGTCCTCGTTATTTCAGGATTAGCAAATGGATTATCGTATGATAATGCTTCATCGATTCAAAATATGGAGGCAAATAAGTTCGTTTTAGCAGATGATGCGGAAAATAAATTACTTCGTTCGCAAATTAAGAAAGACGATGTAGATAACGTAGTCAATCAAGCAAGCGAGAAAGAGGCCGTTCCGTTTCGCGTGAAAGTTTCAACGTATGAAAAGAAAGATAGTTCGAAAAAAGTGGATATCGCTATTTTCTCAAGTGAACGCGATACATTTTTAGAACCGAACATTGTAAAAGGTGAGAAATTAGGTACAGCAAATAATGAAATGGTTGCTGACGAATCGATTAAAGAAAAAGGAATCGATATTGGAGATACAATTATTGATCCTGTTTCAAAGAAAGAATTTACAATCGTTGGATTTACGAAAGACCAAATGTTTAGCCATACACCAGTCGTATATGTAAATGAAGACGTATGGGGTGCTATTTCACAACCGAACCAAAAAGATTATAGTGCAATTGCGCTGAATACAGATAAAGAAATTAAAAATGCTCACGTTATTGATAAAAAAGAAGTACTACAAAGTATTCCAGGGTTTAAAGAAGAGCAAGGAACGTTAACGATGATCATTGCATTCTTACTTGTAATCGCTGCGTTATTAATCGGTGTATTCTTCTACGTCATTACACTGCAAAAAACACAGCAATTAGGTGTATTAAAAGCGATTGGTACAAAGAACTCGTATTTAGCAAATAGCTTAGTCGTGCAGGCGTTATTCTTATCAGTCGTTGCGATGATAATTAGTATCGTTCTTGTACAAGGATTAGAACAAATTTTACCGGCAGGTATGCCGTTCTTATTAACAACACCGATGATTGCACAATATGCAGCAATCTTTATCGTCATTAGTATTTTAGGAACACTTATTTCGTTATATCAAGTATTAAAAGTTGATGCGCTAGAAGCAATTGGAGGCGGGATGTAATGACTTCATTATTAAAACTAGACAAAGTAAGTAAAGTGTATGGAGAAGGGAATACGGAAGTAACAGCCCTTCATCCGATATCGCTTGATGTAAAAGCTGGAGAATTTATCGGAATCGTCGGTCCTTCTGGATCAGGGAAAAGCACGTTATTATCAATCGCGGGTGCACTATTATCACCGTCAAAAGGGGATATTTACATTCGTGAGCAAAATATTACGAAGTTATCGGAAAAGGAAATGACAGACATTCGTTTGAAAAAAATCGGTTTCATTTTCCAGTTTGCAAACCTTGTTCCATATTTAAATGTAAAAGAGCAATTACTGTACATTGCAAAGCTGAAAAAAGAAAACAAACAAGAATCAGAAAAGCGTGCAAATCATTTATTAGCAGCATTTGGATTAGGAGAAAGAAAAAATCATTATCCAAATCAACTATCTGGTGGGGAAAAACAAAGGGTGGCAATTGCTCGAGCGTTCATGAACAACCCAGATTTAATATTAGCAGATGAACCAACGGCAAGCTTAGACTCAAAACGCGCACGTGAAGTCGTAGAAATGATGAAACGCGAAGTGAAAGAAAGCCAAAAAGCAGCTATTATGATTACACATGATGAAAGAATGCTTGATGTATGTGATCGTATATTGACGCTTCGAGATGGACAGTTAATATAAAGGAAAGGCCAACCGTACATGCGGTTGGCCTTTGTATAATTGTTTTTAATAAGTATAATGGCTTTATTTTGAGAATAACGTTTTAATTTTATTTCGTGTCACTAATAAAATCCCGCCTAATACAGATAACATACCTAAAGCCATATTATTTGATTGCTCACTACCAGCGTTAGGAAGTTCTCTAGCATTATTGTTTGCATTTGTAGTACCGGTCTTTGTTTCTGTTTGTTTCGATTGAGATACTTCATTGATCTTGTTATCTACATTTTGCTTCGTTGTATGTATCTCAGCTAATTTGTCATCAATTTTTTTCTCAGTATGTTTAAAGTCGTTGATTTTAATATCTAAGTCTTGTTTTTTCTTTGATAAATCGTCTGAAACAGTTTGTTTCGATTGTTTAATTTCGTTAATTTTATTAATTAAATCTTGTCTAGCTTCTTGTAATGCAGCTAGTTTGTTTTTTACATCTTGTTTAGCTAGTTCTAAGTTAGCGGAAAGGCTATCTAAATTGCCTTTAATTTTCTTAAGCTCTTCTAACGTGTTACCAGTATTCGGTTTGTTTTCTTTTAGCTCAGCAAGTTTGTCCTCAGCAGTTTGTTTCGCTTTCTTTAACTCAGCTAACTTTTCATCTACTTGTTTTTTAACTTCCTTAAGTTCATTAACCTTTTGATCGATGTTCTCTTTATGTTGCTTAATTTCATTCACTTTTTCATCGACAGTTTGTTTATGTTCTTTAATCTCATTAACCTTATTATCGATATTTTGCTTATGCTCTTTTACTTCAGCAACTTTATCTTCTACTTGTTTTTTATGCTCTTTTATTTCCGCGATTTTATCTTCGGCGATTTGTTTGTCTTGCTGAAGTTTTGCATCTAATTCTTGTTTATGTTGTTTAATCTCATTAATTTTTTCATCAGCAACTTGTTTACGTTCATGTAGTTCATTCACCTTCGTATCAACATTTTCCTTAACCTTGTTAAGTTCATTCAATGTTTGATCCACGTTTTCTTTGTGTTGCTGCAATTTCGCATCTAACTCTTGTTTATGTTGCTTAATTTCAGCTAATCGCTCTCCCGTACTTTGCTGAGGAGTAGCATCATTTACTTCTGCATGAGCAGAGTTTGCGCCAGCAATCATTGCTAAAGCTAGTGTAGACGCAGCAATTGTTTGTTTTGTTTTCATATTTTGTACCTCTTTTCTTTCATATGCATGAGCTGTTTTGTGTAAAAATGAGCATATAGAAGTAGATTATCTTATCATTATATACCATGTTAGGCGCTTAGAGGAAGGATTTGCATAATAATCTATCATTATGTAATTTTGAAATTCTTTTATTTTGGAGTAGGGGACAAAACTTCAGCAAGATGAACAATTTCTTCAATAGTAAAGTGTACATCTTTACTATTGCGAATAACAAACAAATAATCAGCCTCGTTTTCTACAGGATCCACGACATCTTCGTGAAATGATTCAGCTTGTTGCCGATCGAGTACTTCTTTGAAACTAGAGTAGCTACCTCTAAAAATATTCGTACTTCGCGTGCTTCGAGCCACTCTTTCGTAAAGTACATCATCTGGAATGTCAAAATGAACGAGTATGCGTACATATTCATTTTGTGGAAATAATTCATTTAGTAAATATAGTCGTCCGTTTTTACTGCGATTGGAATTACAAATAATAAGGTGTAAACTCGTATGTTCTTTTGCATAATCAACAATGAATTTTGAAAGGCCGTGCTTAAATGTATTAGCGCCTTCAGCTGGTTGTAATTTTTCATAATGCGCGTTAATAAATTCTGCTTGGTTATCTTGATCCATAACGAAAGAGTGAGGGAACTCTTTTTCTAATTCTCTTGCAAATGTAGTTTTTCCGCTGTGTGTTTTTCCTACTGTAATAATGACGAATCGTTTCATATTGGCCTCCATGTTTATTGTTATAATCTGGAATATTCTGTGTAGATCGACAATTTTCCTGCTAGAGAATATACAAAGTGCCGAAGTGATAGTAGGCTGAAAACTTGACAAAAAAACTTATTTATGCTATAATTTACCAATATGAAAATAAAGTGTATAATAGGGTTCTCCTGGCCAGGGGAACCCTATTTTTGTTGTGAAAATGAAGGAGTGTATGTGCGTGAAAAAAGGTGAAGCAAGTATAACGTCGTTAGTATCAGCTTTCGGAAGGGCATATCATAGTGAATTTGATAATCCGAAAATCTTTGATGATTATGTAGCTAAAGAGTTCATTTCTCAAAAAGAACGTAACGACATTGAAATGAATATGGTTCAAGGAATACATTTTTTCAATACAGACATTGCACAGCAGTTTCAAGATAATCTACAAGAAATATTAAAATGGATTACACAAGTGCAATTATCACCAACACCTTTAGCACGTGCGGCATATTGTGAAAGAGTATTACTACATGAAGTTGCACTAGGCGCGAAACAATACGTCATACTCGGTGCCGGCTTAGATACATTCAGTTTCAGACACCGAGAGTTAGAAAATAAAATAGAAATATTTGAAGTGGATCATCCTTCTACACAGCAGTTTAAGAAGGAGAGAATAGAAGAAGCAGAGTTTGAAATTCCAAACAACCTTCATTTTATTTCGATGGATTTCACGAAAGGATTTTCCTATGAGCAGTTACAGAATGAAGGATTTGAAAATAAAAAGACGTTCTTTAGTCTATTAGGTGTAACGTACTATTTAACGAAAGAGGAACTTTCTAGTTTAATAGAATGTCTATTTGCGATGGTTCCAGAAGGGAGCTCTATTGTTTTCGATTATCCAGATGAAAACTTATTTACAGAAAAGGGACTGTCCAATCGAGTGGAAAATATGGTGAAAATGGCTGCAATAGGCGGAGAACCGATGAAATCATGTTTTTCTTATGCCGAAATGGAAGCACTGTTAGAGAAGGCGGGCTTACTCATTTATGAGCATTTATCGCCAAAAGACATAAATACATTCTATTTTGAAGGACGAAACGATTATTTAAAAGCTTTCGAGACGGTGCATTATGTGCATGCGGTGAAGAAGTAGGAATTAGTAGGCATGGGGAGGAATCTCTGTGTCTTTTTTTGTGGGAGAACAAGTGGGAAACATTAATAGGAAGGGAAATTCGATAATTTAAAGAATATGAAGTATGAATGTAACAAATTAAGTAGTGATGCTAAAGGAGAACAGAATGTACACAATTGGACAAGTCGCTAAATTTTTAGGTGTATCTAGGGATACTTTGAAGTTTTATGAGGAAAAAAATTTGGTCAAGCCGAAGCAAGATATTGAGAATGGGTATAGAAAATATAATCATTTTGATATATATGATATAACAACGGTCAATTTCTATAGGGAAATGGATATCGAAATAAAAAAAATTCAGGAATTAAGAAAAAGTAAGAGCATAGAGGGAATAAAAGCATTGTTGGAAGAGAAAGAAAAAGAAGTTTTAGAGGAGATAGAGTATAAAAAAGTTCTTTTAAAAAAGCTTCAAATTGTAAAAGAAGATTGCAAAAAAACAAAGCAATTCTTAGGGGAATACGTAGTAAAAGAAATGAAGCCTTTAGAAGTAAATGGAGAAATAGAGCATTTTACTGCGTATGATGAGTATGAATCTTTGAAAAAGAATACGGATCGTTTAAAAAAAGCAGTTACTTTAACATCTTTACGAAGAGTTATAAGTTTTAATGAAGAAGGTATTATAGAAGATAAATTTATAGTTGTAAGAAAAGTAGAGGAATTTGACAAAGAGTTAGAAGGGAAAATTCTATCGCATCCAAAATGTATGTATACAGTTATTGAGGATGGAAGGTGGTCAACTGGTGGGAAGAGTATTGATCATATCGTGGAATCAAGTTTAAGAAAAGCAGCAATAGAACAAGGGTATGAACTTTTGGGGCTAGTGTATATAAATATATTACTTACTACATATGAAGATGAACTTGAGCGTATATTTTTAGAAATTTATGCACCTGTAAAATAATGCAGACATGTATTGACCTGTGAGTAACCCCCAGGTTTAAGCTGAAAGTATCTGTAAATATAAATACTATTATGTTTACGAAATACTTAGTTTGAAATGGGGATTGTGCATGAATAGAGAAAAGAAACTAGTAAAACCAGTAGCGAGTTTTATTGTATTAACCAATATCATATTTTTTCCACTTTTTTGTCTTGTAGGAGCTATAAGTGTTTTGGGGTTTCCTGGATGGGTAGTTGATGTAATGTTCTGTATATCGTCTTGGTCCTCAACTTTTGCTTTTGCAATACTATTTAAAAAAATCTATCCGGGGCAGAGTTTTATCCAATTTGTAAAAGAGAAATTCAAGAATAAACTTAAATTTTCTATGATTCTTACTTCAATTATGATTCAAGCCTTCATATTTTTGATAGTTTTATTTCTCGTATCTAAAAATAGTAAAGTAGACTCTATTTTTACTGTCTCTTCATGGGGAATGCTAATCTATTTCTTTGTCAAAAACTTTCTTGCGGGGCCATTGGGAGAAGAACTAGGATGGAGAGGCTTTGCACAAATTGAGCTTCAAAAGAAGTATTCACCATTAAAAGCTTCAATAATCATTGGATTTTGGTGGGGGATGTGGCATCTACCTATTTGGTTTACTACAGGATTTGTTGGCATGGACCTAATTAAATATATTCTATTTTTTATGATCTCTATCATATCTATAAAAATCGTCATGACTGCATTTTACAACTTGAATCAGAATTTAATTATTCCAATCATTATCCATCAATTCTTTAATTTTTTTATTGGTATTATAAACGGAAATTTAATCGATTTAATTATGTATAATGCGATTTTTTATTTAATAGTTGCAGTTGTTTTAATTGTTGTGAACCCAAAGAGGGCTCTGTATGGGACGAAATGATGAAAAGTTATATAGAGATAGTCGCTGCAATACCCTCATTATATATTTTCTATCGATTGTTTGGATGAAAGAGAGAAATACTTAAAAGAGAAGTTCTTTTTTTATTATTTTTTTGAAAGGGTGAGGGGGAATGAAGGAAGGATTATCGAAATTAGCAGATGTATTAGTCAATCATTCTACGAAAGTGCAGCCTGGTGATCAAGTATTGATACAAAGTGTTACAGAAATAGATTCCGTAGTCGTTCGTGAAATTATTAAGTCGGTAGAAAAAGCGGGTGGGATATGCGCATGTATCAATGCGTGACGTTTCTGTAACGAGGCAATTAATTGTATCAGGATCAGAAGAACAATTTAAGTTATTGGCAGATTGGGAGTGTTATTGATTAAGTAAAATGCAGGTGTATATTAATCTCCGTAGCCCTAGAAATGCATACGAATTAGCAGATGTACCATCAGAAAAAATGAAGTTATATCAAAAGATATTTGGAAAAGCTCATAGTGAAGCTGTATATAAAACGAGATGGGTGACAACTCGCATTCCGAATGCGGCTTCTGCACAAGAAGTAAATATGAGCACGGAGGCTTATGAAAAATTCTACTATGATGTATGTACGCTAGATTACAACAATATGTCGGAAGCAATGGAGCCATTAAAAGAATTAATGGAAAAGACAAAACGAGTGAGGATAATTGGAGAAGGAACAGATTTGGACTTTTCCATTGAAGGAATCGGTGTTTTAAAGGGGGATGGTACGGATAATATCCCTGATGGCGAAATATATACGGCACCTGTCAAAGGTTCAGTAAATGGAGTAATAACATTTAATACAGTATCTGTTCAACAAGGTTATGCGTTTCAAAATATTAAGTTACCTATTAAGAATGGAAAAATAATAGAGGCATATGCAAATGATACAGAGCGAATAAATCGCATTCTTGATACGGATGAGGGAGCAAGATATATTGGAGAATTCGCGTTGGCTTTTAACCCCTACATACTATATCCGATGAATAATACGTTATTTGATGAAAAAATAAATGGTAGTTTTCATCTAGCAATTGGAGATTCGTTGCAAGGTGCAGACAATGGAAATGCATCAGCGATACATTGGGACTTAGTAAACATTCAAAGACCAGAGTATGGCGGGGGTGAAATTTGGTTTGATGATGTATTGATAAGAAAAGATGGACGGTTTATTTTACAAGAGTTATTTGGATTAAATGAAGAAAATTTGAAAAGGTAAAAACTACGTTTATGTAAGTAGGTTACATAAAATAATTAATCTTTTTTATAAAAACTTAAGGAAGCTAAAAGAACCCCACACACTTAAATCAAAATGTGTAGGGTTCTTCTTTTTATAGAATAAATATTCGCAGCAATACTTTGGTCAAATTCTAATTAAAACTAAAATCCGCCTTTTCTATTATAAATTTTTGTAGTTTGGAATATATCTATTTGATTAACTAAACTAGTATTTTAGGGGCCTTAACTGAAACAATATATATAACTTCATATCAATCTTGTTAATGAATTTCATTGCCCTCGGATAAAGGACAATAGTAGGTATTAGATTTTCATTACAATTTTGTAAGGTTAAGTAATGAAAATCGATAGAACTAGATATGTGAATAGGATACTCTGATTTTTGGATAGAATATTCAGAAAAAGGGGTAGAACAAATGAAGAATAGACAAAAAGCATCGATAATATGCAAAAGCATTTTATGTTTAATCATTTGCATATTGATTACGAATGAAGCATGGTTTACAAATGTGGTGAGGGCAGAATCGGGTACGTTGACTGGTAGGAGTATAGAGGATTTCAAAAAAAGCTGGATGAACAGGTACCAAAATGGCAGGGGGATTATGAGGTACCGGGGGTTGCGATAGGAATTGTGCATGAGGGACGTATTGCTTATACACTTAACTACGGTTATGTAGATAAAAAGACAAAAAAAGCGGTGAGTGATGATACTTTGTTTCAGGCTGGTTCCATATCTAAAAGTCTTACAGCGTGGGGAATCTTGCACCTTGTAGATGAAGGGCGTTTATTACTAGATGATCCCGTTGGAAAATATCTGACCAAATGGAAATTACCTAATTCAGAATTTAATAATAATGAAGTCACGATAAGAAGATTATTAAGTCATACAGCAGGGCTATCTGCACATAAAGGATACCTTGGGGTTGCACCAGGGAAATATCTTGACTCTATTGAGGAGTCTCTGTCTGGAAAAGGATGGCTTAATGAATCAGTGGAGGTTACCAATAAACCAGGTTCAGAAACAATTTACTCTGGTGGCGGATATACAATTTTACAACTTGTAATTGAAGAGGTTACCGGAATACCGTTTGAACGTTATATGGAAGAACAAATTATGAAACCGTTAGGAATGAAATCTAGTTCATTTTTACAACGTCCTGAAAACCATAACCTTTCAAAAGCTTATGGATATTTTGGAGAGGAGCTCCCTAGTTACCAATTTACCGAACAGGCTGCTGCAGGTCTTAAGACAAATGTTATCGATATGATGACATTGATACTTGCAAGCATGGATGCAAATAATAAAGGGAATGGTGTCATCAAAAATGAACGTGTTGAGGAAATGCAAAAGCCAGTATTAGGGGAGAACGGTTTAGGTATATTTGAAAAAAAACTATCTAATCAATGGAAATTACTTTATCATTCTGGTGACAATCGAGGCTGGCATTCTTTTTATGGTTTTATTCCTAATACAAAGGATGGATTGGTAATCCTTACAAATGGTGAAGGTGGTATAGACTTACGACAGGATATTTACCACGTATGGATTGAATATGAAACGGGAAAATTACCTGAAAGTTACTTCTCTTTAGCTGAGCAGAGGAAAAATAACGCCATTATATCAATTGTTATTGGAGCCACACTTAGTGTATATTTGCTACTATTTGTCATTAGATTGTACAAAGGTAGAAGAACGTTCATTTTTAAGCAAGAGAAGAAATCTTACATCGGATTAGTAGTTAGGACATTTTTACTTGTTGTTACTGCTGTTCTCATTTTTTGTGCTGCTTATTTGTGGAGAGTTTTTAGTTTGAATTCCGGTAATACAATAAATTTCATTCTAATAATGGCATGGATTATAACGCTATTAATTAGTGGATTTTTCCCGAAAATTAAAAGTAATAAAAAACAACGTATGAAACGAAAAAAATTAACATCAAAATTTACATGTATGTAATGTTAAAGGCTAGAAAGCTAGATTGGCGTGAATCACTAATTGTGGAGTGCAAAAAACAACAAAATCTCTTAAAAAACACTTAATTTTTTACTCCATCTATCTTTACAATCCCTCCTTATAATGTGAATTGGACAAGCACCTAAGAGAAAGCAGAATATGTCAGTTTGTACATTCTATTATTAGGGGGAGAATTTGTATGAAAAAGACAGTTGTTTCGTTAGCAGTTATGGCGGCATTATTGCCGACATTTTCAGCACATGCGGAAGGAAAAGAGCAAGTTCGAAAGTCAGCTACAACTTTTAACGTTATTAGTGACATTCAAGGTGATTTAGGAGATTTTGATCACGTATTAAAAGATATGAACAAAGTGACGCCGCTTTCTAGAGCGCTTATTATGAATGGGGATATAACGCCAACTGGACAACAGTCCCAATATGATGATGTGAAGCGAGTATTAAACAAAAATAAGCATCCAGAGAATGTATGGTCAACTGTTGGGAACCATGAGTTTTACGCTGGAAAATGGACAGCTGATGGGAAGCTCTCTCAAAGTACATGGCCAAATGGTGTAACGGAAGAAACGTTATTTAATCGCTATTTACAATTTAGCGGACAAGAAAAGGTGTATCATAAAAAAGAATTAGACGGTTATCCGCTTTTATTTTTAGGAACTGAAAAATATATGAAATACCACGATTCAAAAATGTGGGATGAAGTATATATGAGTGATGAGCAATTAGGTTGGTTAAAACAAAATTTAGAAGAGTATAGTCAAAAAGATAAGAATAAGCCAATTTTCATTTTCTCTCATCACGTTTTACCTGATACGGTGTCTGGATCAAGACAATCACCGTACTTACAAGATTATTTAAACGTCGATAAGTTGTACGATATATTAAAAGACTATCCGCAAGTTGTTTTCTTCACGAGTCATACGCACTGGGATTTAAACTTGCCAGACTGGGCTGGTAAAAAGAAAATTGCAGGCGGAGATAAAAAAGGGTTTACTGTTGTAAATACGGGCGGGATTGAAACGGGCTGGATGTCGGCTGGACCAAATGGAGGAGAGAAGACTGCTCCTGATGGCTATTCATTTAAACAAGGGTTGCAAGTAAAAGCATATGGTAGCGATGTAATGGTGACAGCTTATGATTACAAACGTGATAAGGAAATAAAGAAATTATTAATTAGTAATTCGAAAATTGCACAAATGGCACCAAATGTAACGGCAGATGATAGTAAAAATATAATCATCGGTGCAACGGAGTATATGGAGTACTCTGTAAAAGGAACGAACGAGTGGCTGACGTATAATCCAGAGAATCCGCCGAAATTTGAGGGGAATAAGGTTGTATATGTACGCCATAAAGGCGAAATGAATTTAGAACCAGGATTAACGCAGCTTCTTCGTTTTTCGGAAAATAAGTGATTGGAAAAGGGCCTGCTTTTTAAAGAGTGGGCCTTTTTGTGTTGTCGATTTTTGTCGGTAAGTCGATATATTTGAAAAATCGCCGATATAAATTAAGAATCGCTGATATATTTTGAAAACCGCCGATATAAGTTAAGAATCGCTGATATATTTGAAAAACCGTCGATATAAATTTCATGTACCGAAATTGAAATTTATTAATATAATTTCACGTACTGTATTGGAGTTAAAATTATTAATACAATTCCATTCACCAAAGCCGAATTCCAATACATTTTTCCCCCAGAAAGATGACTTCATCATTTTTACATGCAATAATAGTAACGTTACATACATTGTGAAAGAAGTACAAAAGGAGCGTTATTTATGAATTTAGCTAAATTCCCGAGAAAAAAATATACAGAATCATATACACCAATTGAAAAATTAAACAATTTTTCTGAAGCACTTGGTGGGCCGACTATTTATTTTAAACGAGATGATTTACTTGGTTTAACAGCTGGTGGTAATAAGACGAGAAAGTTAGAGTTTTTAGTTGCGGATGCGCAAGCAAAGGGTGCAGATACGTTAATTACAGCTGGTGGTATTCAGTCAAATCATTGCCGCCTAACACTGGCAGCTGCCGTAAAAGAAAAAATGAAATGTATTCTTGTATTAGAAGAAGGGCTTGAGCCAGAAGAGAAGCGAGATTTTAACGGAAACTATTTCTTATATCATTTACTAGGTGCTGAAAATGTAATTGTTGTACCGAATGGAGCAGATCTTATGGAAGAGATGCATAAAGTCGCGAAAGAAGTTAGTGAAAAAGGGAATACACCATATGTCATTCCAGTTGGTGGATCGAATCCTACTGGAGCGATGGGATACGTTGCTTGTGCGCAAGAAATTATGGCGCAATCATTTGACCAAGGAATTGATTTCAGTTCAGTCGTTTGCGTAAGCGGTAGCGGCGGTATGCACGCTGGTTTAATTACTGGTTTTTCTGGAACGCAAAGTAACATTCCTGTAATTGGAGTTAACGTAAGTAGAGGAAAAGCAGAACAAGAAGAGAAAGTAGCAAAACTTGTGGAGGAAACGTCAGCTCACGTTGGTATTCCAAACTTTATCCCGCGCGAAGCTGTTACATGCTTTGATGAATATGTAGGACCAGGTTACGCGTTACCAACGCCAGAAATGGTGGAAGCAGTGCAATTACTTGCGAAAACAGAAGGTATTTTACTTGATCCAGTGTATACAGGTAAAGCAGTAGCGGGACTAATAGACTTAATTAAAAAAGGCACATTTAATAAAGAAGACAACATTTTATTCGTACATTCAGGTGGTTCACCAGCGTTATATGCGAATACATCTTTATTTGCGTAAGTGTGAAAAGCATTGGGTATCCAATGCTTTTTTGTTATATAATGGAATTGTTAGAAGGTGAGAGGAGGGCGTATATGAGTTCAAGTTTAAAATGGATTATATACACGGTACTCGGCATTTCTATTTTACTCATTTCATTTGTGGCTTATGGAATTTTTTTGTATTTCACTTAAGTGAAATGGTAACCGAACCAAAGGAAAAATAAAATGATTGCTGTATTAAAGAGAGTAAAACATAAACCGATAATCGCTAAAGTTTTCCTTTCATTTCGACTGCAAAAAGATATAATCGCTAATAGAATTGCTATAACAGCGGAAGCTAATATGAAGTAGGCGAAAGGCACGACATATTCCATCCCAACTCTGTCTAAAATAGGTGTGAAAAGAAAAAGATTAATCGTAACGAATATACTTACAATGAGAAACGTATAACTTTTCCAAGTGTATGTTTTTAACTGCATAGACGGTACTCCTTTCTTGTTACTCTTTATATTGCTAACCATAAAATTGTTTCCTTTATTTTACAATATTCATATTTTGATTGAAATGAGGTTGATGAATATGAAGGGGAGAAATGTATCTGTAGTTTTTATTGCCATAGTTATATTCATAATAGCGGGTTGTTCGAATATGATAGGAAATGAAGATCAAACGATCAAAGTGCAAAAACATGTAGATGATACATATGAAGATTTGAAGGTAGTTACAGATAATAAGCAAGTTCAGCAAGTAAAGAAAATATTAAATGATGCTCATTTTGAAAATAAAAAAGTGCAAATGTCGCGTCCAGCTGATTATCATTTTGTTTTTCAATTTAAAAATCCGAAAATAGAGGCGAAAGCTACGTTGTATCAAATTTGGGTAATTCCTAATAAGGATAAAATAGAGATTATAGCTGGGAATAGTCAGTACGTTCAATTAGAAGGGAAAAATGCAGCCACTTTGTTTCAGATTATTACAGGAGAGAAGTTGGTTGAATAAATGTATATGGGGCTTACAGTTTTTTATTTTGGAAGACACTTAGTTTTCAACGAAAATAGCTATCTTTTTATATTGGAATAAACATTAAAAATCGGATAAAATGGAAATTGGATATTGACTTACTGAACATGAGGTTCTAGGGTTGTAAGTGGATTCGTACATCTTAAGATATCCGTTAAATCGCCGATGGATAATAATACTAGGAAATATATTGTTTTTAGAAAGATTCGATGTTATGTTTAATTTTCTTAATATAATATTTCGCTTATGTAGGAGTGGCTATTTGAAGAAATTAATATTATTAGCGTTATTGGCTACATGCTGTCTCACTATTACAGGATGTTCTAATAATAGGGTTACAACAAAGAATGATTATAAAACTTCAACACCTGAAAAGAGTGAACGTATCAATAAAGCGTGGTACAAACATATATAATAGTTTAAAGTTGTTGATGATAAAAGGTCATAAGGTGAAATGAGTTGGACCAATAGTAGAAGTTGTGAACCTTGGTGAAAAGCGGGAAGTATAGGGGAATTCTTTTTTTATAAAAATACGATATTAAAATGTTCACAAAAAAGAGTCTACATGTAGACCCTTTTTTGTGGATATTTTTCATAAATAGAAGACATTCTAAGGTACTTTCCTCTAACTTGAATTTTCTAACGCATTTATTTCACTAAGTAAAGTTCGTTGAGAGTATCACTCTTCAAAATTCGGGAATGTTAGGGGCACGTAATAACGCGGTTCGTGTGATCCTTTTTCACTATAGCTACCATCTTTATATATCTTTCTATTAAAAAATCAAAGTTTAATCAATTAAATAAGATAAAATTTGGTAAAAAACAATGAAATTTCAGGAAAAATAAGGTACACTAATCAATGGTTTTGGTTTAAAATCGATTGACGTTAATGTATACGGGGGAAGATTGATGAATAACAATACAGTAAATGAATCAGTTGAAGAAGTTGAGAAAAAACGGGTAAGATCAAGAAAACGTTTTACAAATTGGAAGCTTATCGCTGCAGGTGGCGGTGTAATTGCACTACTTATTGGGGGATTGAGTTATTATCAGGCAACTCATTTTAATTCAAACGTTACGATTAATGATACAAAAGTCGGTGGTTTGAGCGCTGATGAGGCAATACAGAAATTAAAGACGTCTGGGCTATCAAATAAAGTCTATATTGATCAACAAGAAATTTTAGATGAACAAGATACAAAAACGGAACTGACGGAAAAAGATTTGCCACAAGTTAAGAAACTATTAAAAAGCCAGTGGACATTTTTCCCTTCTGCAAAGGAAAAAGATTATTCATTGCTACCGAAAGAAGTAGATCAGTATCGTAGTGAAACGATGAAAAAACTTGTAGAAGAAAAGCTCGTGGCTATGAATGAAAAATTAAAGGCGCCTCAAGATGCTATGGCAAAGCTTGAACAAGGAAAAATTGTTATTTCGAAGAGCGTTGATGGAAAACAGTATGACGTTACGAGTCTACTAAAAGATTACGACAAACAGAAGCATAAAAGCGAAATTCATTTAAAGTCTGCATACATACAGCCTATTAAAGAGAACGATCCGATTATTAAAAAAGAAGAGAAAGCGTTACAGAATCTTCTTACGCAGTCTGTTGATTATAAAGTGCAAAATGAAGTGTATTCATTAAAAGCGAAAGATTTAATTCAAAATGCCTCTATGTCAAAAGATATGAAGGTGACAATCGATGCGAGCGAAATTAAGAATAAGGTTGCTGAAATTAATAAGGCTAAATCTACATTACATAAAGACTTCGCTTTTAAAACACATTCTGGTTCGGTCATATCAGTAAAAGGTCAAGGATACGGCTGGGCACTTGATGTTGAAAAAGAGACAAAACAAGTTCAACAAGCCTTTGAGAAAGGTGAAAAATCACTTTCTGCTTCTAATATTCACGGAAATGGTTGGAAGAAGGAAGGGATCGGCTATGAAACAACAGCGAATAATGGCATCGGAGACACATATGCAGAAGTTTCCATTGCAGATCAACAAATTTGGATTTATAAAGATGGGAAATTAGTCGTTACAACTAATGTAGTTACGGGTAAACATAGTACAGGTGAAGATACATCACCAGGTGTGTGGTACGTCCTATACAAACGAACACCATACACGCTAAGAGGTAGCGCAGTAGGGAAAGCTGATTATGCGGTTAAAGTAGATTACTGGGTTCCATTCACAAATAGCGGTCAAGGATTCCACGATGCTGGCTGGCGAAAAGACTGGGGAAATAATGCATATGTAACAGGGGGATCCGGTGGGTGTGTGAACCTTCTTCCTAACGTTGCAAAAAATGTATATGATAGTTTGAACACGTATGATCCAGTTATTGTGTACTAGAATATAATTGCGTATTAAAAACTTAAACGAATAAACAAAGCAGGAAATTTCACCTGATGGTCTATGAAAAAACACCTCTTGCATTCGCATACTAAGTGTGCAAATGCAATGGAGGTGTTTTTGTTTGAATACAAGAGTTCATTGTTTATAAGAAACAAAGTGGAAAGAGATTGAGATGAAAAAATAGGTGTACAAATAATCAATAAAATTGACACTGAATATCATTTTCATTTATGATGGAATCGTCGTATGTAATTGGACATGAATTTTGTGAAAAAGTCTATTTCTTATATTCATATAATAGTTTTCTATTAAGGTGTCACATTCAAAAACTATCACTAAGTTTTTCAATAATTTAAACGTAGGAAAGGGTAATATAAAATGAACTGGAAAAAAGGCGGATTATGGGTTATTATTTTTTTCGTTGTAAAAGGCACAATTTCTACACTTTTAATCGTTACTGGTGCTAAATATTTTGATTTATCATTTATGCAACTTTTCGTACTAATACTGATCTTATTACTGATTTCTCTCATAAGTCGAAAATTACTGTATAGACATAAACAAAACAAAAAGCAAAAAGAGCTAAATATATAAGGAAGCCCCAGAGACCTTTGGATTTCTGGGGTTTTATTTCAATCATTTTTTCCGCTTCACAAGTACAAAGAAATCAAGAAAGAACTTTTACAATACCATTTGTATGGATAATTCTTTCGCATTTTACTCTCTTCATCAATGATGTTTAAAATACGTCAATTATTTTTATATAATAAGGGGGAAGAGAGGTCTTTATTCTAAATCTACAGTTGCTTATCAATTATGCTTGTTTTTCAATTGGTAGTTTAAAGGTAAAAGTACTGCCTTCTCCTAATTCACTTTCAACTGTAATTTCTCCTCCGTGCAGTTCGACAATCCATTTTACCATTGACAATCCTAAACCTGTATTTCCAATGTTTGAAGATGTTCGTGCTGCGTCAACTCGATAGAAGCGGTCCCAAATTTTCGTAATATGTTGCTCACTGATGCCTATGCCATTATCGGAGACTTTACCTATTATGTTGGTTTCGTCACGGAACAGTTGCATATGAACAGTTCCGTTCGCTTTGCTATAAGCAATCGCATTCGTTAATAAATTCATTAATAAACGCATCATCAATGTTTGATCTGCTTTCATAAACAGGTTTTCCTCTATATGAGTTGTTATATCAATCGAAGCTTCTTGAACCATTAATGAAAGTTCTTCTACAACGATTTCCGTTAATTCACTCATATTGATACATTCAAATTGGAAAGTATTATCGTTTCCTTGGTCAGCTCTTGCTAATAATAAGAGTTGTGAGATTAGCGCGGACATTTTACGTGATTGCTTTAAAATTACTTCTAACGATTCTTCCATTTCTTTCGGATTATTTCTCTGCGATAAAGCGTATTCGCATTGCGAAATGATAACAGATGTTGGTGTTCTTAATTCATGAGATGCGTCAGATGTAAATTGTTTTTCACTTTCAAATGATGTCTCCAATCGCTCAAACATTTTGTCAAAAGTTTGTGCTAAATGATACATTTCGTCTTTCGGTGAACCTTGTAAATTAATTCTCTTCGAAAGGTCTTTACCATCACCAATTTTACTGGCTGAATCACTCATTTGCTGCACAGGTCGAAACGCTCTTTGCGTAATAAAATATCCTCCCACTGCCGCAATGAGAATAAGTAATGGAAATGAGATCAGTGTTAATACGATAAGTGTATTCATCGTTGATGATAATTGGCTCATCGTCATTATTCCACGCACCCAGACTTGCTCACCGCCGCCTGCATTATGGAGAAAATCATATACGATCCATTCTTTATTACCGTCTTTAATAATTTGTATTTCATCGGATTTAAGCGATATCTTTTTATTAAAGCTTGTTGGACTATTACCTGCCAGCAGCTCACCTTGTTTATTATAAATGATGGTATTTACTCCATCTTCTAAGGGTTCAAAATCATCGTCCATCTTTAATTGTCCATGCTTATATTCAATATCTTCTATGCTTTCTTTTACTGTGCTCTTCAATTGATCTTTCATATTAAAAAGCAAAACTTTATCTGAAGAAGTTAAAATAAAAGCTAACACGAGTGCCATAATAATTACAATTAGCCCTGTATACCACAGGGTTACTTTCATTTTTATTGATAGTCTTCTCATGATTCTACTCGCAATACGTAACCAGTTCCTCGCACTGTATGAATTAACTTCGTTTCAAACTGGCTATCAATTTTTTTACGAAGATAGCGGACGTAAACATCAATAATATTCGAGCCACCTTCATAGTCGTAATTCCACACATGTTGCTCAATTTTATCTCGTGTCAACACAACTTCTTTATTACGAATCATATATTCTAAAATAGCAAATTCTTTACTAGAAAGAGTAATAACTTGGTCTCCTCTTGTTACTTTATGCATATTGCAATCCACCACTAAGTCAGCAATTTCAAACACATTAGATGTATTTCCTGTTTTTCTTCGCATTAACACTCGAATTCTTGCTAGCAGTTCGTCAAAAGCGAACGGCTTTACTAAATAATCGTCCGCACCTAAGTCGAGTCCTTTTACGCGATCATCAATTGTATCTTTAGCTGTAAGAAGCAAGACAGGAGTTGTATGATTGTCCGCGCGTAATTTTTGTAATACTTGTAAACCATTTATTCCGGGAATCATAATGTCAAGCACAATCAAATCGTAGGTAGTCATGCTTATATAATCTAAGGCATCTTCTCCATTCCCACATGCATCGACACTATAATGTTCTGCATTTAATCGCTTTACCAATATATTTTGTAAGTCTTGTTCATCTTCGACAATAAGAACTCGCATTAACATTCTCCTTTTTTCCTTATTTATATGTATCACTATAATTTCAAAACATTAAAGAGAGATTAGAAACGATTTAATTATATCATTTTATTTTTTGTACATTAATCTTCCTTTAATGTTTGTTCAGTAATATAAAGGCAAGGTTAAGGTGCACATGTAAAGGGAGGAAAAACGAATGAGAAAATGGATGCTGATTGGAGCAACGTCTTGTGTATTGTTAACAGCTTGTTCTACTCAAGCTGATAACAATACAGAAGTACAACAACTGAAAGTGGAAAATGATAAATTACAAAAAGAAGTTGCTCAGCTACAACAAGAACCACAAAAAACACTACCTGCTGCGAATGAGTCGGAGCAAATACAAGATTTCAAAAACGAAGTCTCATCTATTGTAGAAAAGGCAAATAACACGAAACCAGTTGGAGTAAAAGAAGATAACTTAAATACGTACTTAGCAGTCAAAAAAGAAATTGACCAATTAGATGACAAAATAGATCTATCTGATAATCAGCTAGAAGCAGATTATCGTGCTGGAACGATAACGATTGAACAATATCAAGCACAAGAAAGAGAACACGATATACTGGAAGATCAATTAGAGCAAGCAGAAAATGCACTTGAAGCAAGATTTGGAATAGAGGATTAATCATTAAGGAGTGGATGAAAATGTTAAAACATAAAAAGAAAATAATTATAAGTGTAATTGCTATTTTAGTAAGTGGTATTGCTATTGTTGGTGGATATTATGGTATGGGTTACAATTATGCAAAAAAGAATGAAAACTACACAGAGAAACAAGTTCGTGAAATTTCTTTAGCCCATACAAAGGGAGAAATTATGAATGTGAAAAAAGAATTCGAATTAGAAGATGACAGCTTAACACAATCTACATTTGAATATGAAGTGGAAATTAAGACACCTGAGAATCTATTAAATGTTTTAAAAGTTAGTGCTAGAACAGGCGTAATAGAAATCGATAATGAGGATTAAAAAAATATCAACAAATAAAATATCGTATATTTGAAAAAATCCAGGCTAAGCAAACATAAAATAAGCTGTCCATATAGACAGCTTATTTACACAATTCTTGTTATCGGTAGCGAAGAAAAAGACGAATTCCTAATTTTACAAAGGAATCGTCTTTTTTTGTTCTATGGATCCCATGCATTTTCTTATACATTTCTATCCTGCTGCGATTTTAGGTTTCTTGTCTGTTATTGGATTAACCGAAAAACAGTATAAAATCTTGTATACTCTTAGCGTGGTTTTTCCGAAATACTGACGGCACTCCATCGCTATTAAGCTAAGTTCATACAACGTCAATTATATTAGAGGTTGTTTCTTTTTTCTAAAAGCTAGGTGTAGAAAGCCCATCAAGCTAAGAAAACAGATTAACCCCAAAACAAAAAAATCCTTCGTATAATATGTGAGAGAAAGGGAGAGATAAAGGTATTTTAACCTTATCTCTCTTTTTCTATATTCATTTATTTTCAGGTAAGGAGTTGATTAGTTATTACTATTTATAAGAACGTGAAGAAGTGTTAATGCCGGTTGAAACTGTTGTAAAGGTTGAGGGGGAAGCCAAGGAAATATGAGAGATGTGCATGATGATTTGGCGCATGGTTATGAATCCATCTTCTATGAAATCGTGGGATTATATAAGCATTTATTATCCTGGAGATTTTAAAATAAAACCTATCTAATTATAGAAGTGATTTGAACGTAAGGAAATTGTAAGAAATGGATAAGAAAAAAGAAATTTTTATTGTGTAGGATACAAATATAGAAAAGCGTAAAAGAGGGAGGATAAATAGGATACATTTATACGAAAAACAAACTAGTAATAAGAGCATTCTATTGGTGGCAATTACTGAAAGAACAGAATACTCACTACAGTTCCTGCAGGAAAGGGAGGAATCAATGGATATGGTCTAGGAATCTATGAAATTATATTTCCTAACGGTGTCTCGATAGGGGGACATACAGGTGTTATTCCAAGATTTGATACTTTTGCTGGAGGGGCATATGTTGACGGCAATTTGAACAGTATGGGTAGAGGCGAGAATACTGGTCTTTTTTAAAAGTATTTTACTTGTTGAATATAGACAGTAGGGATAAAGCTAGAATAGTAGTTTGTGTGATGTTTGTAATTGAACAAATAAAAGATGAAATCGATCATTTGTCTAAGGAGGAATTTTTCTTATGGAAAATAAATTATCTGGAGTGTTAGCCGCTACCTTAGCTCTAACGATGAGTCTACCAACAGGAGCGATAGCGTCTTCTAGCAGTAAGGCTCCGGTTGTATCTAGCCAAGAAGTTGCTAGCAAAGATTTGGAGAAGATTGCTGCAGAGAACGCTGCACTGCTCACGAAGTCCTATGAGACGACTAGTGTACAGTATGCACTGATTGATAATGGTAAACTTATTTTGTCGGGGCAGACAGGTAAGAACGACATAGAAGGGAAAGAGCCACTAACTAAAGATACTCTATACGGAATTGGTTCAACCAGTAAAGTATATACAGCTGCGGCTGTTATGAAACTGGTAGACGAAGGAAAAGTTGATTTGGATGCTCCTGTTGCCCGTTATATTCCTGATTTCAAAATGAAAGATAAACGATATAAGCGTATTACACCGCGTATGCTGTTGAATCACTCCTCGGGTTTGCAAGGTTCGACGTTCAATAATGCATTTTTATTTAAAGATAATGATGCTTATGCCCATGATATATTGTTGCAACAATTGTCCAACCAAAACTTGAAGGCAGACCCTGGTGCGTTCTCAGTATACTGTAATGACGGTTTTACACTGGCTGAGATCTTGGTAGAAAGAGTCAGCGGTATGAGTTTTACTGAATTTCTACATCAAAAGTTTACAGAGCCATTAAAACTGAATCATACGATAACATCACAAGATAAATGGGAAGACGAAAAGCGGGCTGGACTGTATTCTCCGACATACCAGGGACAGCTACCAAGTGAAATGGTGAATCTGATTGGTACGGGAGGAATCTCTTCTACTGCAGAAGATGTGGTGCGATTCTCACAAATATTTATGGAACAGGGAAAAGAAATTCTTTCTAATAAAGCAGTCAAGGCGATGGAACAAGAAGAATATAAAAAAGGAATGTGGCCGGGAGATAGCGGAAATGTGTTCAACTATGGTCTTGGCTGGGATAGTGTGAAACTATACCCATTCAGTGAATATGGGATAAAAGCGTTGACTAAGGGGGGGGATACGATACTGCAACATGCTACATTGGTCGTGCTTCCAGAACAGAAGATGGCAGCAGCTGTATTGTCCTCCGGCGGCTCCAGCATGACAAATCAACTGTTGGCAAATAAATTACTGCTAGCTAGGCTTAAAGAGAAAGGGACAATTAAGGATATAAAGCCAGATAAATCCTTCGGCAAGCCCGTCAAGGCTAAAGTGCCTCAAGATGTGGTAAAAAAAGCCGGATTGTATGGAAATAGCTATAGCGATTTCAAAATAGAAATTACGAAGAAGGGAGAACTGTTTTTACCAACTAAACCGGAAGAAAAATATGTATATACGGCGGATGGAAGCTTTATAAATGAGAAGGGTACTTCCAAACTTAACTTCGTCACAGAGAAGAATGGAAAAGTTTATTTGAGAGAGAGCACATATGAATTATCACCGGGATTGGGGCAAAATGTGCTGACTCACTATTTAGCCCAGAAATTAGAAAACAATGTGTTACCGAAGAAAACAGCTGCCGCATGGGCGAAGCGCGAGGGTGGCAAGTTCTACCTCGTTAACGAAAAATTTAATTCTATGAACTATCTAGGACAACTAATGCCTCTTAACACACAAATTACGATCAAGGATGGGTATTGGGACGGCAAAAAAATTACAGGTTCGAATACGGCGACACATCAAATTCAAATTCCTGTGATGAATGGGCGGGATACAAAGGAAGCCCATTTCTATACAGAGGATGGTACTGAATATATGGAGATGTCCAGCTTTTTATACGTCAGTGAATCTAACGTAAAACCCCTTGATACAGGTCAATTATCGAAAGTTACATTGCAAAAAAATGGGCATGCGAAATGGTTTACGGTCCCGCAAAAGGCGGCAGGGAAAACGATGAATGTGGAGTTGCCATCAGGAAGTTCATTCGCGGTGTATGATGAGAATGGAGTATGCGTCAATTTTACCGTCGTTAGTGATAATAACAAAGTGAAACTACCAGAGAACGGAACGGTTGTATTTGCTGGTGCACCGAACTCAGAATTTACAGTCGCATTGAACTAGCTACAACTCGGGGTAGACTTTAATAAAACAGAACGACATGGAAAAGCTATTTTATTTGTATCTTAAGTATTCTCTTAAATGATATTCCAATTAAATTTTTAGCTTAATAGCAATGGGATCCCGCCCACGTTTTAACGAAAATATACGCTAAGCAAATCCCAACATAAAGCGAGCCGAATTTTCTACTCTTAAGAAAAATTCCGGTTCGTTTTATGGTTTCATGATAAGTTGTTTACTGAACAATAAAGTTCTTTATTGGAACAGGCTACTTTCTTCAACAAACGGGCCAGATTGTTGAAGAAGAAATATAATAGAAATGCTTTTGATTGTTTTATTAAACGAATTAAACCGCAAGAAACAAGAAGAATTCTCTCCTTTTTACTAGTACACTAAATCCTATAAAAAGGGGGGGAGATCATGAACAATAAAGCCATTGGATTATTTCAAGGGATTGCGTTATACATTTCAGCTATTCTAGGATCAGGTGTCCTTTTTTTATCGGGGATAACGGCCTCAATAGCGGGCCCTGCATCTATTGTATCCTGGTTTATCGTTATTATAATTAGTTTTCCGCTTGCTTATTCCTTTGCTAGTTTGGCACGGATATATCCTGATTCCGGTGGAGCAGCAACCTTTGTTAGAAATTCTTTTGGATATCATCTTGGCAATATCGTTGGGTGGTTTTATTTTGTAACAGCAGCAGTTGGTCAAACGATTGTATCTTTAACTGGTGCTTTTTATGCCAGTCAGGCATTTGGATTTTCGCATTTTGAAACAACTTTAATTGCCGTCTTTATTTTGGTAATTGCAGGTGTTTCCAATTATTACGGCATAAATGTTAGTGGTAAAGTTGCATTGATTTTAAGTTCTTTATTACTGATTCTTTTAGCGTCAGCTGTATTTGTGGCGTTTCCAAGAATACAATGGGGAAATTTTAATCCCTTTGTTCCAAATGGATGGTTTTCTGTCGGGAACGCTATAACGGTTATCTTTTGGTCATTTTTCGGTTGGGAGGCGATTTGCAATCTCGCTGAGCACTTTAAAAGGCCAGAAAAAGATATTGTCAAAGGAGCAGTTATTAGTGCAGTTGTCATTGGACTATTATTTTTAGCGCTAAGCCTTGTCACTATTGGAACGGCCACGTATGGCAGTCAAGAAAGTAACCTGTCTCCTATTGGTGTTATAATGGGAGATACAGTAGGCGGAGGTGCCAAAGTCGTTACAGCTGTTTTAGCTTTAATTATTTGTACAGGGACAGCGAATGCGTTTGTAGCCAGTCTAACGCAATTAGGATATTCATTAAGCAGAGATGGTGCTTTCCCAAAATTTTTCTCAAGGCTGCATGCAACTACTCAAATTCCAAGACAGATGGTATTGTTTGTTATCTGTTTTTCGGTAGCAGGTGTGTTAGTGACAAAAGCTTTGTCACTAACGTTTGATGATATTTTGTTTATACCGACTTCTCTTGGGATTCTAGTTTATGTTCTTTCAATGGCAGCAGGCGTTAAATTATTTAGGAAGAACACACCGGCATGGTGGGCATCGTTACTCTCTTTCATTTTATGTTTGCTGGTGATTCCATTTTTTCAATTGTATATATTTGTTCCGTTAATTGTCGTGGCTATATATACGAGTTATATGATTTTAAGTAAGAAGATTTTCACCTACAAGGGAGGATTAAAATCTAATGAAGGATCAAAATAACCTTTCCAGAGATACCATGTGGAAAGCCACAGTATCATGTGATTCAGCGTATGACGGGATATTCTTTTACGCAGTCAAGACAACTGGAATTTTCTGCCGACCTTCTTGCAAGTCTAAGGTTCCTAATTATGAAAATGTATCTTTTTTTTCAAATGCGCAAGAAGCTCAAAGGTCAGGCTATCGCCCATGCAAAAGATGCCGATCAGATCTAAATATAAAAATATACGATCCGTTCGAATGCGTTTTGGAAGATACTATGCGATTGATAAAAAATAATTATGTTCAAAACATGTCATTAAATGAAATTGCATCAAGGGTAGGAGTTAGTCGTTTTCATTTAAATCGGATTTTCAAAGAAAGAACAGGGTATACTCCTCGAATATATTTAGAAAGGATCAGAGTTAAGAAAGCAAAGGAACTTCTCTTGACAACGGTTTTTAATAGTACAGAGATTGGTTATCAAACAGGCTATCAAAGTGTATCTAGCTTTTATAATGCATTTAAAAGAAATACAGGATTTTCACCGAGTCAATTCCGTGCTTTCCACAGTGGAAATACCGTAAACCAAGAACTTGACTGAATTCACGTTTTTTAACAAAAGATAGCATGAATTAATAAGAATGCTTTGTACTCATCGTATTTTTCGATAAATCATGACTGATTGATTAAAAGTAAACAACTTTGTATTGAACAATAATAAGCTATTTTTTCTCTGTTATAGAATTGTAAGCTTTTTAATTCAATCCTCAACAATCGGGGCAGATTATTGAACAAGTTTTATGAACTTTAGTGGTAGCATTATTAGTGAAATGCTTTATAACAACTAATTAAGGAGGGATAGAATATGAGAAATAACTTTCAAATCGTTGCGTTGCAAGAGAAAGAGTTTAATAACCTATTTCTAATGAATGAAGAAGTATTAAAAAGTATCGGGGCAGTCAAAATAATAGCAAATAAAAATCCTGGATATCCTTGCAGGATAAGTTTGAAGGATGCAGAGGTAGGAGAAGAGGTAATTTTACTGAATTACCAATATCATAGTGTTAATTCGCCTTATAAAGCAAGTGGTCCTATATTTATACGAAAGGGAGCAACTACTGCTAAGCTAGATGTAAATGAAATTCCACATATGTTACATCATAGGTATCTATCTGTACGCGGCTACAATACTGACTCAATGATTGTAGAAGCAAGGATTACAGAAGGTGTACATTTAAGAGAAAATATAGATGAAATTTTTGATAATAAAGAAGTAGAATATATTCACATTCTTAACGCTAAACCAGGATGCTATAACTGCCTCGTTAATAGAGTGTGAAAAAATTAAAAATGCAAACTTCTATTATCCTATAAGGGATACCACCAATCGCTATCAAGCTAATTCAACAAAATCCCCCCTAAAATGAAAAAATACGCTATTCTTTTTGTAGAATCATAGAAAAGGATAGCGTTTTTGTCTGCCTATTTCTGTATCTGATGAATTACAACTATTTGCTCAAGAGATTCAAAGTTTTTTATCTTCAAATACCTTACGAGATCTTGCTAGAGATGTTGGTTTCGCAAGAATTGATGCGTTCTTTGAGCTCTGTATGGTTATACAGTGTGGTTTTACTCACTCCGGCTTCTTTCTGTCACAATCTTGAAGTTAATTATATTTTTCTACGTACTAAATAAAAAGATAAGGCCCCCATAATAACAGGTACAATGAAATCAAAGAAATGGGAAAAATTAAAAAGAAAAAGAAAAAGAAATGGTATAAGTGTATAGATAACTGCTTGTCCTAGAAATACAGGAATTCCAAATTGAAATTCTCTACATCGTTTGATTTTCCTGTATAACACTTCCCCAATTAGACAAGCTACAAGAGCTGGTATACTGCCAGAAGTGACGATCATTTTAATGAATCCTAATACAACGTTCGGGTGAATAAAGCTAGGATGAGAAATATATGAAATCAAGAACCATCCAAAAATAAAAGCAAACAGACTTGCAGCATAACTAATTGCAAATTTTATCAACGTAATCACCCTCACAGTTTTCTAGTATTAACTCCATTGTATGACATAACGCCTCATTAACAGTAGTCAATATTTGATTTACGTTAATATTGAAGACGTTGAAGCCCCGCTAATTTTCGCAAGGAAAGTTAGAAGAGCGTTATGCAATTAACCGATTTTTTAGTTAAATGAGTGAGTATGTCGGTTAGAATATTTTAGATTGTTGAATGGTTTTATAAAGTGAAAGAAGACGTTCCATATTTGGAATGTCTTTTCCTGATGTTTTTATAATTTGAAAGATGAGGAAACGAACTTGGAGGGAGTATTGGGACCGTGTTTGAGAAGAGTAAATCAATGAAAAAGGAAATTGTTTTTAAGTTTGGGCTATGGATCTATCCTCCCGTTCCAATTAACTAAAAGAAGAACTTCCCCATACCCATTAGACTACTAAGCATTCCAATTCCATTCATAGTGCCTTTTCCTACTGTAAGTAAGTTTCCAAGCATTCCTGGCTGACCGTAACCGCCGTTATTCCCCCATCCCATGGGACTTATCTGTCCTCCCCATCCTGGAGAGTTTCCGAAAATACCCCCGTTATTGGTATTAAATTTAAAGGCCTTAGCTGGCGGCGATAGTAAAGCTGCAAGATGCCCTTGTGCGAACATTCCTGTATGATTGAAAGGTTGAGCCCAGGGGAAGGGAGGTTTTTGAAAATTAAAACCTGCATGGCCTGATAATGGAGTCCAATTAGTAGGCTGTCCTTGTGGTATCATCCCTGCATAATGGATTGGATGACCTGAAGAGAAAGGAAGGGTTTGGGGATTGAAACCCGTATAATTGGCCCGTGAATCCCAACCAACTGGATAGAAGCGCCAACTCCAATTCTCAGGATTCATTCCCTCAGCTTTAGTTATTTGGGGCTGTACATATAATGATGACATTGAAATTTGGTGATTATAATGCTCCTCATTTCCTTTTGAATTCAAATACCAATATTGGTTCATAAACTTATTCCCCTTACTTTAAAAATGTAATGTTAGACTTAGCCTATGTAATCTTCCTTTTGATGGATGGTTACATAACTAGATTTACAAGCCTGTATTTAAATGAATGGGTGTGTGGTCTTGTTGATTTATCCCGCTATTTGTTGTGGGCTGCCTATAAAAAACCAAAGGATTAAAGTTTACTTTATTTTAGAAGGGTATTTTCAGTCGCTTCTTTTGTTTGGTTCAGCCTAATTTAATTTCTTTAATAAACGTGTTTACATATGCATTCAAAACTTTAAGTTGAGCAAGTAGAATTGCTAAAAAGAGAATATCCATTCGAAGAGTTTGGCAAAATACTGCAAGGACAACGTATTCTTGTGCAAACATGCAAACGATTTAAACGAATCAATGCAATTTATAATGAAGGGGCAAATAAATATATGAGTGAAACGTTACATAAAAGAAAACCACCATATGTAATGCTTGTAATCCTTTTTATTGGGGCCTTTGTTTCATTTCTAAATAACTCCCTTTTAAATGTAGCCTTGCCATCAATAATGAAGGATTTAGACATTAAAGATTATTCAACGATCCAGTGGCTTTCTACAGGGTATATGCTTGTAAGTGGCATATTAATTCCGGCATCAGCATTTTTAATAACGCGCTTCTCCAATAGGAGCTTATTTATTACATCTATGATGATTTTTACTCTTGGTACGGCCTTATCGGCTGTAGCACCGAACTTCGGTTTATTACTGACTGGCCGAATGGTTCAAGCAGCAGGTTCTTCAGTCATGGGGCCTTTGTTAATGAATATTATGCTAGTAAGCTTTCCGAGAGAAAAAAGGGGAACAGCAATGGGGATTTTTGGATTAGTTATGATTACAGCTCCAGCGATTGGACCGACATTATCAGGTTATATTGTAGAATATTATGACTGGCGTTTGCTTTTTGAAATGATTTTACCGCTAGCCATTATTAGCTTACTGTTAGGGATTTGGAAATCGGAGAATGTCATGAGACAAAACAAAAATGCAAAACTTGATTATCTCTCATTACTATTATCTTCTGTCGGCTTTGGCGGTTTGTTATATGGATTCAGTTCTGCAAGCTCTGATGGTTGGACGAATAAAGTTGTCGTAACAACCTTAATCATAGGCGCTATTGCCCTAATTGCTTTCATTATCCGTCAATTAAAAATGAATGAACCGTTATTGGATTTGCGTGTTTATAAGTACCCAATGTTTGCACTTGCGTCTGTAATTGCAATTGTCAACGCAGTGGCCATGTTTTCGGGTATGATTTTAACACCAGCTTATGTACAAAACGTTCGCGGTATTTCACCGCTGAGCTCTGGGCTGATGATGCTTCCAGGTGCGGTAATAATGGGGGTTATGTCACCAATTACAGGTAAACTATTTGATAAATATGGCCCTCGTATTCTTGGTATAGTAGGACTTTCCATTACAGCCGTTTCAACTTATATGCTAGCAAACCTACAACTCGACTCTAGTCACACACATATTATTCTTATTTACACACTGCGGATGTTTGGGATGGCGATGGTGATGATGCCACTTATGACAAATGGCCTTAATCAATTGCCAACTCGCTTAAATCCGCACGGTACAGCTGTTAATAATACAGCTCAACAAGTATCCGGTTCGATTGGTACTGCTATTCTTGTTACGATTATGAATTCTGTAACAAAAACAAAAGCTGAAAGTTTAATGGCTCATGTAGATCCAACAACCTTCACAGAAGCTACGAAGATAATGTTAACGCAGAAGGCTTTATTATCCGGAATTCAGCATTCATTCTATGTAGCACTTGGCATGAATGTCGTTGCGCTACTATTAGTTTTTTTCGTTAAACGTGTAGATACAAGCCCGGAAGCTGTCGAGAGGTTAAATCGGTAGGGCAAAATACAACTCGAGATGATGATTTCTACTAAAAGGGGAAAAGGGCTGAAAAAAAGTGAAATAATTACACAGAATGAAAAAGGATTTGATATTCATATCAGATCCTTTTTCATTCTTAACACAGTATACTTGCTTATCGTATTTGTTTGAATTGACATGAAAAACTACTGGATTTCCACATACTACAATCTTTAGCTTTCAATTTCTGATAAACATTATAATAATACGCTTCATTGTAATATATTATTTTTTCTACAAGGTATAAATTTAATGTCAATACACGGTTTAGATTACCAACCTTATAAGGGATATCATAATCGTGAATAGTTAGGGGAAAGATAAATTAAGGTAATTAATTACATATTTTTATCCCAGGCGATTCAGTACTATCTTCTTTTTATTGAATGGGATATTTTATCCCGCATTAACGGGCTGCCCGTAAAAGCCCGATTGGTGAGGGCTGATTAAAGTTTCACTTTATTTCATGCTTTTTGAAAGGGTGTTTTTAATGGATAAAAAAGTATCTGCCATTCCTCAGCCGAAAACATATGGACCGCTGGGGAATCTCCCATTAATCAACAAAGATAAACCGACCTTATCTTTTATCAAGATAGCGGAAGAGTATGGTCCTATTTTTCAAATTCAAACTTTAAGTGATACGATCATTGTCGTTTCTGGACATGAACTGGTAGCAGAAGTCTGTGATGAAACAAGGTTCGATAAAAGTATAGATGGTGCTTTAGCAAAGGTTCGTGCCTTTGCTGGAGACGGATTATTTACAAGCGAGACTCACGAGCCTAACTGGAAAAAAGCTCATAATATTTTGATGCCTACATTCAGCCAACGGGCAATGAAAGATTATCATGCTATGATGGTCGATATTGCCGTGCAACTCGTTCAAAAATGGGCAAGACTGAACCCGAATGAAAATGTAGATGTCCCAGGGGATATGACTCGCCTTACATTAGATACAATTGGTCTATGTGGTTTTAATTACCGATTTAATAGCTTTTATCGTGAGACCTCCCATCCTTTTATCACTAGCATGAGCCGTGCTCTAGATGAGGCGATGCACCAATTGCAGAGACTGGATATAGAAGACAAACTTATGTGGAGAACGAAACGTCAATTTCAGCATGATATTCAATCTATGTTTTCTTTAGTAGATAATATTATTGCTGAACGTAAAAGTAGTGGGAATCAGGAAGAAAATGATTTACTTTCCCGTATGTTAAATGTGCAGGATCCGGAAACTGGTGAAAAATTAGATGATGAAAATATTCGTTTCCAAATTATTACCTTTCTAATAGCTGGGCATGAGACAACAAGTGGATTGTTATCTTTTGCAATCTATTTTTTATTAAAGAATCCGGATAAATTGAAAAAAGCCTATGAAGAAGTAGACCGTGTTTTGACAGATTCTACTCCAACATACCAACAAGTTATGAAATTAAAGTATATACGGATGATTTTAAATGAATCACTACGTCTATGGCCTACTGCTCCAGCATTTAGTCTCTATGCAAAAGAAGATACAGTAATTGGTGGAAAATACCCAATTAAGAAAGGCGAAGATCGTATTTCTGTTCTTATTCCACAGCTACATAGGGATAAAGACGCGTGGGGAGACGATGTGGAAGAATTCCAACCTGAACGATTTGAAGAGCTGGATAAGGTTCCACATCATGCTTATAAGCCATTTGGAAATGGTCAGCGAGCATGTATCGGTATGCAGTTTGCACTTCATGAAGCCACACTCGTGATGGGAATGCTTCTTCAACATTTTGAATTCATCGATTATGAAGACTATCAGCTGGACGTAAAACAAACATTAACGCTAAAGCCTGATGATTTTAAAATTAGGATTGTACCCCGAAATCAAACTATTAGCCATACTACTGTTCTTGCGCCTACAGATGAGAAACTGAAAAACCGTGAAATTAAGCAGCAAGTTCAGAAAACTCCTTCTATTATTGGAGCCGATAATCTTTCGCTTCTTGTTCTGTATGGATCGGATACAGGGGTAGCGGAAGGTATTGCAAGAGAACTAGCGGATACAGCTAGTTTAGAAGGTGTTCAAACGGAAGTGACAGCTCTTAACGATCGAATTGGAAGTCTACCGAAAGAAGGGGCGGTTCTTATTGTAACTTCTTCTTATAATGGAAAGCCGCCAAGTAATGCAGGGCAGTTTGTGCAGTGGCTGGAGGAATTAAAACCGGATGAGCTAAAAGGTGTTCAATACGCAGTTTTTGGTTGTGGAGATCATAATTGGGCTAGTACCTATCAACGAATTCCAAGATATATTGATGAGCAAATGGCTCAAAAAGGAGCAACAAGATTTTCTACACGTGGAGAAGCGGATGCAAGTGGTGATTTCGAGGAACAGCTCGAGCAATGGAAACAAAGTATGTGGTCTGATGCGATGAAGGCATTTGGATTGGAACTTAACAAAAACATTGAGAAAGAACGCAGTACTTTGAGTCTGCAATTTGTCAGCCGTCTTGGAGGATCTCCTCTTGCGCGAACATATGAAGCAGTTTATGCATCTATACTAGAAAATCGTGAACTTCAATCATCTAGCAGTGAAAGAAGCACGCGACATATTGAAATATCCTTGCCAGAAGGCGCTACGTATAAAGAAGGAGACCACCTTGGGGTGCTACCAATTAATAGTGAGAAAAATGTAAACCGAATTTTAAAACGCTTTGGATTAAACGGGAAGGATCAAGTCATACTGAGTGCAAGTGGACGAAGTGTAAATCACATACCTTTAGACAGTCCCGTTCGTTTATATGACCTTCTTAGTTATAGTGTTGAAGTGCAAGAAGCAGCCACTCGAGCACAAATACGAGAAATGGTGGCATTCACAGCATGCCCTCCTCATAAAAAGGAATTGGAATCATTACTGGAAGACGGGATTTATCATGAACAAATATTAAAGAAACGTATTTCAATGTTGGATCTTCTTGAAAAGTATGAGGCTTGTGAAATCCGATTTGAACGCTTTTTAGAACTTCTTCCTGCGCTCAAACCGCGTTACTATTCAATTTCAAGCTCTCCACTCGTTGCACAGGATCGTCTGAGCATTACGGTTGGTGTTGTGAATGCGCCTGCATGGAGCGGGGAAGGGACATATGAAGGAGTCGCTTCTAATTATTTAGCTCAGCGTCATAATAAAGATGAAATTATCTGTTTCATTCGAACGCCACAATCAAACTTTCAATTACCTGAAAATCCAGAAACACCGATTATTATGGTTGGACCAGGTACTGGAATTGCACCATTCCGTGGATTCTTGCAAGCACGACGTGTTCAAAAGCAAAAAGGTATGAAGGTAGGAGAAGCACATCTATACTTTGGTTGTCGTCACCCTGAAAAGGATTATCTCTATCGTACAGAACTAGAGAATGATGAAAGAGATGGGTTAGTCTCTTTACACACAGCTTTTTCTCGCTTAGAAGGACATCCTAAAACATATGTACAGCATGTAATAAAAGAAGATAGAATCCATTTAATTTCGTTATTAGATAATGGAGCTCATCTTTATATATGTGGTGATGGAAGTAAAATGGCTCCTGACGTAGAAGATACCCTTTGTCAAGCCTATCAAGAAATTCATGAAGTCAGTGAACAAGAAGCAAGGAATTGGTTGGACCGTCTGCAAGAGGAAGGACGATATGGAAAAGATGTTTGGGCTGGTATATGAATGTTTCTTAATTAGATAAGTAATATGTAACGAATGAACTTCTTTCGAATAAGTGAATAACTCATTTATAACAATCCCGTATGTTTATTCAATACGGGATTTTCCTATTTTTAATAAGCTGTACGGATACTGTAGAAAAATAATAGGTAATTCATTTGACAATTAAAATGACCTACTATAATATATATGCTATAGCATATAATTAATAAAACGAATACATTCACTGTGAATAATTGACTGGTATGCTATACTCTTTTATATATTAATTTGTAGAGGTGATACATGAACTTACATGATTTAATAGGCTATCTTGTTCATCGTACTGATGTGAAAATGACGAATTATTTTACGAAGAAATTAAAGCCTTTTGGAGTTACGCCAGAGCAGTGGGGGATTATTAGTGTTCTTTGTAGCCAAAGAGCCACTACTCAAAAAGAGTTAGCAGAAGCGATTGATAAAGATCAAACTACTGTCGTAAGAATGATACAGTCGATGGAGAGAAAAGGGATTGTAAAGAAGGCTTTGAATGAGCAAGATCGGCGTTCACACAACCTTTTTTTAACTGAAAAAGGTGACGAATTAAAGAAAACAATCTTGCCTGTAGTGACAGACGCTCACCATTTCGTTACGAGTAATTTGAGCGAAGAAGAAATTAAAGTATTACAATCATTATTAAACAAATTGTATAATACACGCTATTAATACTTGTTCCTTATTGATGCTATGCTATTCATAAGGAACAACCTTTGTTTTAGGTATTGTATATGCTATAGCATGTAATTTGTTCGTTTCGAGAAATGGTGGAGATAGCTTTATTTTGTATAATATTTGATTCAGGATCACTTTTTTGTCTAGTACCAGTCAAATTTTTTGTACTATATATGCTATAGCATGTAATTATTATCCCTTTCATATGGAAAAGGGTAATGTGAATTGAAGCCATTTCCATAAGGGCAATCTCAGGAAATAGGGTAAAGGTAGTGACTACTATCCGAACAATACTGAGTTTTATCAAATAATAAGAAAGGTGTGATGACTATTTTAATTTTCATCAATATTGTAAAAGTAGCGTTGTTTCTGTTCTTTTTAATGACAGGTACGAAAATTATATCAGGGAAAATGGCAGAGGAGTTCAAACGATTTGGTTTACCTTCGTTCTTTAATTTCTTAACAGGAGCTTTTGAGATTGTAGGAGCAATTGGAATGTTAATAGGAATTTGGGTTCCAATGGCAGCTTTATTGGCAGGATTGTTGTTAGGCGGTACGATGCTTGCAGCTGCATTAACTCTTATTGTATTAGCGAGAGATCCTTTTAAGAAAGCAATACCTGCGCTTGTCTTGTTCGTCCTTAGTTTAGGGATAAGTTTGTATCATATTCTTTAAACATAACCGAAAACTATTAAACTTTATACGTTCAAGTTACTAACGTTTTGTGATTATTTTACAAATAGGGGGATTCTCAAAGTAGTGCTTGAATAATAATAGCGATATGAATTTAGACATTACTATCATTTGAATCATAATGAGTAAAAGAATGGGAAGAATTTTTATAAAAAGGAATTCCCGATAAATTTTATATTAAAAATAGGAGTGAGTGAAGATGGCATATTTATTACAAGTTGATTTTCCGTTTGAAGGTCCTTTTGGTGAAGAAATGGAAAAAGGATTTTGGGATTTAGCAAAAAGTATTAACGAAGAAGAAGGATTCCATTGGAAAATATGGACTGAGAATCAAGAAACAAAAGAAGCTGGAGGCATCTATGTATTTGAAGAAAAACAAGATGCTGAAAAATACGCTGAAATGCACAAGAACAGACTTGAAGCAGCTGGTGTTAAAGATATTAGAGTGAAAATTTTTAACATCAATGAAAAGTTAACGGAACTGAATCGTGGGTATACGAAATAATTTTGAAAGTCGGAGCAAGCGTAAAAGGAGGGGGATAATTTTTACTGAAAGGCAAAAATGTTGAAATTTAAGGCTAAATCTAGCTATGAAGACATGTTGTTAAACAATCATATGATAATAGAAGAGGAGTGGGGGATCCACTCCTTTTATCACGACAATTAGGGGTACCACCAGCATTTCGGAAACAGACAACGCTAAGCAAAAAATAAAATGAGTTTTTTGCTACAAGTTAGCACAAAATTTCGCTCTGGGGGCATTTACCTTTCTTAACTTGATAGCAATGTGGTGCTACCCCCAATAGAAAAGACTACATGAAAATAAAAAATAAGTAAAAATGTGGAGGATTATTTGTCTAAAAATATAGAATTTTTAACAAGAATTCATAATTATGTTATATAATGATGTTAACAAACCATATTTTAGGCATTACCCCCGATTGTGTAGAATAAATAATTTTTCGAGGAGCTAAAGTATTTGGCTAAAAGAACTTGTAGCGGGGCCTGCTACAAGTTCTTTTATGTTTTTAGTAAAGCAAAATAAGAAAAAAGGAGGGAATACAAGAATGACAAGAAATTTTAAGAAAGCAGCACTTAACTCGTTAGATGGGAAATGGGGAGTAGGTATAGGAGTATCAGCTTTATTCTATTTTGTACCGACCTTAAGTGCATCAGCAATAGCCACTTTCATGTATTTAATATTTGCACTGTTTATCGGGATAATTGGCCCGGATGCATTATTTATTTATTCAATTGGTGGAGAACCACAAGTAGATCCAACAGCACTTGCTGTACTTATTTTAAGTTATATTGGTTTAGGTGGGGTTTGTTTTCTAATTTATAGTCTCATACAAGGTATCTTCAATTATGGATATTCTGTTTTTACTTTACACTTAGGGAAAAAAGAAGATGCTAAGGTAGACGATGTATTTTCGGGATTTAAAAAGAAGAATGTGTTTAAATCAATGAAATTGGGGCTGCTGCAAGCTATTTTTCTATTTTTATGGAGTCTCTTATTAATTGTTCCAGGTATTATTAAATATTTTTCTTATTCCATGTCGTATTACATATTAGTAGAGAATCCTGATTATACAGCAAGTGAAGCATTGAGAGAAAGTAAAAGAATAATGAAAGGACAAAAGCTAAAGTTATTTGTTCTTTGGTTATCATTTATAGGATGGTTTTTATTAGCCGCATTTATCGGAATGTTTACATTTAATCTATCATTTATTTTTATTTCTCCTTATTACAACACAACTGTCTCACATTTTTACTTAGATTTAATTAAAAAGCAGGATATTGGAGAAGCGAAGGTAAGTATATAAATAGGGAAAAAGTATGTTTAAGGTGACAAATATACGTAGTTGAAAGTGGATATGTATTTAAGCATATCCACTTTTTAATATTATATTAAAAGTCTTAAGCTACTGGTTATTGTGATTTGGGGAAGTATACCGCAAACGTGATTCCCCATGTCTTGATTGCCTGTATACCCTACACTCCGATTACCGTCCACCCATTACTTCGTAACATATTATTCTACCATTTTCACGTCCTTATAACCCTGATATTTTCTATTTCCTTTTTTATTGTAACGAAAAAGGACTGCATACAACCCGCAGTCCTTATCAAATCCCATTTTCTCTTATACAAATAGCAATGACAATGAGTTGCAGTGAAGAGGAATATTCCTAGAGAATATAAAAAAGAAAATCAATCTAGAAAGGCTATCTAGTTCGATTTTCTTTTATTGGATTTTTAATTAATACATTTTTACTCTTAAAATAAAGTTCTCAACGATTGGATTATTCTTTACTACCTCAAAATCGGGTCTAATCTTAAAGTCAAATCTTTTATTTTGTAAGAGAAAAAGCATTGCAACTTTTTTATAACAGTTAACCTTTATTTTAAATCCACAAAAAAGAGGTATTACCCCAACGCTATCAACCTAAGAAATCACGATAAATAAAGATGGCTCCTTACTGGAAATTATTTGATTTAATCAGACTATATTTCAATAGGATATTTGGTATAATTTAGATAATATCTTGTTTTATCAAAGGAGATTAATAATGAGTGGTTTAAAGAAAATTTTTTCTTTAATTTTTAATAGTAAAAAGAAAGAAATTAAAAATAGTGATTATAAGGAAGTATCCTCAAAAGTAATGAATTATTTCATTGAACTAGAACATTTTAATTTTATGAATTGTGATAAAGAATCATTAAGCCTTTTTAACTTTAAAAATTATTTTCATAAAGAACCTAAGCTTGATTACTTTGATTTTATAAGACCCAATGGTTCACCTCAAAATTATATGCAAATGTTTCTACAAAAAAAGGGGGAAAGTGCAAAAGGTAAGTATTTAATGGATGCAAAAGCATCTATATTCTATTTACCTGTTGTAAAAGAAGAAGTGCTAAGATACTTTTCTAACGAATTTAATAAGAAAATTAGTTTTACTGATTTTCAAGGGTTTCCTAATAGTTTTCTTATTCATATTCAGTTAGATCATATGCTAAAACCAATAAAGGATAAAACGTTAGAATCTAGTGTGGTAGTTAGTCCTATAATTAAATATTTTCTTCGCCCTGGAAAAAGTTTAAAAGATTTAGAGTTGGATTTAATAAGTACAATAACGTCGGTAATTGAAAGTGAAAATTACAGTAAAATTAGTAATGACTTAGAGTTTAATGAGTCAGAAGAACACGTGGAACTGGCTAAGAGTATAAAGTTTATACATGTTAGATATAAAAATTGGTTAGAACTTTCTCGGAACATTCAAAGTATATTAAAATCATACATAAAACATAGCCACTTCGATAAAGAAGGAGTATTTCGATTTTCTAGTGATAAGGATTATGAGAAAAATATTCGACTTACATACAAAGAATATGTAGGAGTAAACAGTTTTTATATTGAAGATTTGGAGAAAGTAAAATATAACATTAAATATGAAAAGATAGGTAAAGCATTAAAAACATATCTTGCCTTAGATAACTGGGAAACATTAAAAAACTCAGGTGAAAGAGTAGACTTTTTTAATAATGAGAGTATTAACGAAATAAAAAGGATTTTACGAGATATTCCAATTACGAGATGGCCTTCAGGTTTTCCGCTAGGTTTAATGCAGCAGGTAGCTTTAAATCTTATTATTGCAAATTCAAAGGAAAAGGAGGGGGTTATTTTTTCGGTAAACGGTCCTCCAGGTACAGGTAAAACTACATTATTAAAAGATGTATTTGCCAATATTATTTTTGAAAAGGTAAAGTTTTTAAAGGAAACACAGAATTTATTTACAAAAATACAATTTTCTGAGGGACAAGAGGATTATTATTATTCTTTTCATTCAAAACTTAAAGAATATCGTATTTTAGTTACATCAAATAATAATGCTGCTGTTGAAAATATAAGTATGGATTTGCCTAAAGATGAGGAATTAATAAAAAACAATTACACTTATTTAGGATATAACAAGAATGAAAGTTGCTGGGGGAAAATATCAGCTGCAATGGGGAAATCAGCAAATATAAAAGAATATTTTCAAAATATTTCAGATGAGCTTAATGATCTGTGTAATATACATGCTAGTGCTGAGTATTCCTTTGATAGTTTAGAAAAACAGATATCAAGTATGATTAAAACCGCGCAAGTAAACGATGACTTTGATGATATAGATGACGAAAAATGGCAATCATCACAAAAACAATTTGTTAATATTGATGGTGATAATAAAGAAGATCGAATTAATTGTGTTCGGAGTAAGCTATTCAAAACAATGATGGATGAATATTGTACTTTCTTAATTGAAAACCAGGACAAAATAGAAAAAAATTTAACTTTAGCAAGGGCTTATTTTTTAGGTGGGAAAGAAAAAACGAATCTTGATTCTCAAATTAATGAAAAGCAAAGGGAAGACTTCATCCAAGCGATGTTTGATACTATATTCCTACTTACACCTATAATTTCTTCAACATTTGCTTCTGTTCCAAGATTTTTAAGGGATTTGAAAACGGAAGATATTGGTTGGCTGTTTATTGATGAGGCAGGTCAAGCTACACCACAATCTGCAATTGGAGCCATTTGGCGTTCCAGAAATGTTGTAGTGGTAGGTGATCCATTACAAATACCTCCGGTTGTAACGTTGAGTGATGATCAGCTCAAATTAATAGCAAATGAAAGTGCTGGAATTACGAGTGAAAGCTCATTTTTCTATCATTTAACTAGAAGTGAAGTAAGTGTACAAGAATTTGCTGATCTTAATAACAAATTTGGCGGAACAATGAGTGACTCCAAAAATAACACAAAGTGGTTGGGCTCACCGCTTCGTGTACATAGACGTTGTGACAGCCCTATGTTTGAGATATGTAATAAAACAACATATCAAGACAAGATGTTACATGCGACTAAGAACAAAGATATGGTAGAGGATCCAATGTACATGAGTCAATGGTTTAATATTGGAGGAAGAACTACTGGTTCAGGAAACCACTATATTCCTGAGCAAGGAAAAAAAGCGATTGAGATCGCTAATAAGTTTACGCAAAATAATCCAGGGAAAGATTGCTACATTATTTCACCTTTTGTAAGTGTAGTTCAAAAATTAAAGCAGATAAACAAAAATGCAGTAGAAAACAAAAAAATAGAAATCGGAACGGTTCATACTTTCCAAGGAAAGGAAGCTCCATTAGTCATTTTAGTTTTGGGAGTAGATGATCAGCGAACAGGACCGTTAGATTGGGCGTCCAGTACTCCAAATCTATTAAACGTTGCAGCAAGCAGAGCAAAGAAATACTTTGTAGTAATAGGGAATTCAGATACTTGGGGGAAAAAGGAATATTTTGATACAGCTTTTAAATACTTATCGAAAGAAACTGTAAAGATAGAATAAGAGTAGTATCTATTTTTATTTTTAACATAGTAGGGTTACAGTCAGCATTTTTTTGGAAAAGGCTAAGAGGATGCAAGATTTTATACAGTTATTCGGTTCATTCAGTAACAAATGCGAAACCTAAAACCGCGCCATAATAGGAATGCATAAAAAGATGAATAGCTTTATGGAAAATAAAAAAGGGGATCACTTTTGTGAGTAAGGAATCCCCTTTTTCATTGCTACAGATAATGAGACGTTATGTTAACTGAGGATGTATAGGATATACAAGAAAAACTTCTTTACTATCGTATTATTAAGATGGTAAAATTTAGGGAAAGGAGGCGGGAATTATTTCGACCTTAATTAATAAAGTTATATTTAAAAGAGCTATTAACTTTTTCATATTAGGGGTAACACTAACAGTTATTGCAACCATAATAACTTTTATAATCAATCCAGATCTAAAAGAAATAATGGAAGGGGTAGGAAATAGACTACCCGATCAAGTAAAGAAATCAACAGGTATAGAAAAGGTATGGTCATTTATTGTTAATAATGGTTTTATAGTACCTTTACAAATGTTTATATTAGCCTTGATTCCAATACAATTTTTATATGTTATAAATATAATTTTAACTGTTTCACTTCCTGGGATTCTTTTTGGAATTGGATTACAAGCTGATTTTCAAAAAGGTTTTGGGATAATAATTTCTTCTATCCCTCATTACCTTTTTGAAATTTTTGCTTTTTGTTTATTTGCGGCCATTCTTTTTGAATTAAATAAATGTATTAGAATCAAATTAAAAAATTTATTCAAAAAGGATAAAGAAAGAATATCTCTTAGTAAAAAGATTTTAGAAGTAATAAAAATTTATGTTTTTTTAACTTTACCTATAATTATCATTGCTGCATTCTTAGAAACTTATATAGCTGATATCATACTTGATTTATTTTAGGAACTTTATATGCTTGATGAAGATTTAGATTTACCTAAACATAATATAAACTGTTCTTATAACTTCCAATAACGGAAATTATGAAAATGAGCAGTCCAAATGGATAGTTTATTTTATTTTTTGCTTAGTGTGTTTTCTTTAAATGCTGTTAGTGCCTTGGCTTAAAAAATGTTAGGAGTGAAACTCATGTATTGTGAAAAAGATAAAGATCTTCCACCAATGAAGTTCCAATTAGGTGAAAAAGTTTCATTTAAATTCGGAAATAAGATGCTCGTCGGAATAATTGACATTAGAGATTTTGGCGGGTCGATTGAACACGACTATCATTCCTATGATATTCTTGTCAAAGAAGAAAACATGCTATATAAACACATTCCAGAGCGTGATGTTTTCAAACTTACACATTCGGAAAATTCCCACTAGGAAAATGGATATTATAAATGGGGTTACAGAAAGAAAAGGTGTTTTCACATATAGAAAACACCTTTTCTTTCTACAACTATTTTTTAATAGGTTAATACTTTTTTCTACAGTCTAAAACATTTTTTAAATCAAACACTAGAATTATAACTTAACTCTGTATTTTTATTAGGAACAGCAAAATGTTGCTTTTCTAAGAGAGCTTTTTGGAATATAAACTTTATCGTTTTCAATTTTGTATTCAATATCATTCTCTTTTAATATTTCAGTGTTAACAGTATGTATACTATCGCCCCATCTAACGAATTCTTCATTTTGATTTTTTTGATAAAAATAATATGCTATTAACAAGCTGAAAATTAACAAGCATAAAAGAACAATAAATTTCTTTTTCAAATCTATCCCCCCAATTGATTTAAATTATAACATCGTTTATTAAATTAAACTGCCAGTTAGCGGAAGAAGGAAAACTGACATAATAACATTTTGATTCAACTTTTTTATAAACGGTACGGCTTTATTTCAATTTTACATTAAGGGGTACCAACGTAAAAACGCGGTTTTTATACGCTAAGATATTTTTATAAGTAAAAACCCTAACATAAAAAATAATTATTTTCGCCGCCTTCTCTTTGCTTTTTTTTGCCGATTTGTTTGACTATATTTTTTTATAGGAGTGCTTTTATTTTTCTTATAATCGGGTAACTTGAGTATAAGAACAGAAATCGCAGTAAAAATGCAAAATATAAGCATTGCAATGATCCAAAGGTTAATGTCATAGTCATATAACTTACTAAAATACTTTTTGTGATGAGTAATATAGCTTACATTACTGTCAATTGCTTCAAGGGTGTAGGGAATAACCCAAACGTAACCAATTATCATAACAAAGGTGCCAAGTAGGAAACTAGCTATATGTCTTATCATGTTCAGTTCTCCTTTAATTATGTCTTCTATATAAATTCATATAGAATATAACGTATTTCTGCAAAGGTTATCTTTATTTAAAACAATAATATAAATTTCTATTAAGTTGATAGTGCATGTGGTGATTTCATGAAAATGAATATCTAAATTGAATATTTTAAAAAGTGTAGAAAGATTCAATTTCTACGCTTTTTCTTCTTAATAAATATTTATCGTTGTTCTAAATCTCTTATATAAGATTTTACAGCTTGTAATAAAAATTCTTCCTGTCCCATAATTTTAATTGTATTTTTGATAAGTGTTATTGAGAGTCTTTGAGACTAATAATATCAAGGAAAGGGATTACTTCTCAATAGGGTACACTCTATTGAGAAGTAAAATATGCAATTATGTATATTTATATTTTTTTATTCTAATAGCAATAAAATCTAATATATAATTAAAAGGTTTTTTACAAGTTGATAAGGAGATGCGAGTATGAAGAAAATCATAGGACTTATATTATCATTATTTTAATTATTTTCTATCTATGCACCAATGTTTACAGAGGAAGTCGAAGTTTTAAATCAAATAGGCCGCGTCAAAGAGAAAGGGGATTGGTATCATAATGCGGATTTTACACTAAGGGATTTTTAAATAAAAAAACTTGGTTTTACTATATATTAAGAAGGTTCCATAAACGGGCTACTACATTAAAAAATGAAACACCTTATGAATTAATTATTGTTTAGAGAGAATGACTTAGGTTGTACTTATGCGAAATATCGGCATGAATAGAATTTTGATAATTATATAAAACGCCGTAAATGAAGGATAAAAAAAGTGCTGAATTTTGCAATTATATTTTTAACAATTGAATAGGAGCTATTATGAATACAATTAAGAAATTATTTTTAAGTTTTATGGTATGTATTTTATTATTCAGTACAGTAGGAACAGCGTATGCAGAACAAAATGATCAAACGAATTCATCATCTTTTATTGACGTTCCTAAAACACACTGGGCGTATAAAGAAATGATGTATATGGCAGAAAATAAGATTATAACAGGATACGGAAATGGGTATTTCGGTGCAGCCGATCCTATTACTCGCGAACATCTCGCTGCTTTCTTGTATCGGTATTTAAAACCGCAAGATAGTACAAATAATCCCTTTGTTGATATTGGTGACAGCAATTTCAAAAAGGAAATTTTGGCACTAACAGCACGTGGCATTTTCAGTGTAAATGCTGAAAAAAATTCAATCCGAAAAATAATATGACACGTGCCGAAATGGCAACTATGCTTGTCAAAACATTTGATTTAAAACCGCAAGGCAATGTTGAATTTACGGATATGAAAGGTCACTGGGCCAACGAATATGTCAAAATATTAGCCGGTAACAACATAACAAGTGGTACAGGTGACGGCAATTTTAATCCAAATGGAATTGTTACTAGAGAGCAATTTTCTATGTTCTTATATAGGACGATTATGAAAGTAACAGATATGCAAAATGATGAATCAGTTGGCTAGGTGAAGGAGAACGAGAATTGGTACTATTACAATAAAGATGGGAGTAAGCAAAGGGATAACATTACGTTAGATGGAATAGAGTACTCCTTTTTTAAAGATGGAAGGCTATTCCAAGGGAGTAAGCAGGTAGGGAAAGATACTTTATATTAGATTGGCGATCTTGAAAAGAAAGGAAAGGCACTAGAAGCAGCTGCTAAAGGTGTTCGTTCAGGAGAGATTGTTCTTGATAAGGTTCAATCATATGAACAAGCAAGAAATAAAGCAATGAGCTTATTGGGGGATTTTGGGGCAGATTCACAACCATTTATAGGAACAATGGAAAAAAGCGCTGGTTAGGGTAAAATTGTTGGCAGAGAGACAGCTGATCATAAAGCGAGATGGCGATTAGATTATGATCCTAGTAAAGGGATGCATATCAATGTAGAAGATTTTAGAAATGGAAAAAAAGATAAAGCAATTAAATATGCAATTCCTTTTGAAGGAGACGAAGAAACGTTTAAATCTTTATTAAAATATCTAAATAAATGAGGTAATAAAATGGCAACATTGTTGGAGGAGTGTATTGAGGCATTAGGTAAAGACATTGAAATTTTAGAAAATACTCAAGGGAAAATGATAGTAAAAAACTTTGAAAATGCATTTCCTATTACACAATGGGGGAGAGTAGATTGGTCCAACATTGAAAACTATGGTGATTTATATAATGAGGATGAAATAAAATTATATCTACAGAACTTTTTTGGAACATACTCTAAGACCGTATATATTATTTGGGATAATGCCAGAGTACCAGTAATTAAAACAAATTTACATCAAGTTTTAAAAGTAATATATGATGTTACAGCTGTTAGTTTTGATACGTGGATATATTCACCAGATATGGGGTTTGTTATTGAGTATCATCATGATGGTGATATACGTATTGGAGACGTGAAAAATATTATTAAATGAATAGATTTTTATAAACAAACGATAGAAGAAAATATTTTACTTACGTATAAATATCATAATTAAGCATATGTTATATACAAATATAGTGGAGGTGCAATTATGAATATTCAAAGACACGAAAGTAATACAAATCAAATTCTTATTTCAGCTGCAGCAAGTGCTATTGAGCAAATGAAGTATGAAATTGCCCGTGAATTAGGAGTCACACTAGGACCTGATACATCGTCACGTGCAAATGGATCTGTCGGTGGAGAAATTACAAAACGCTTAGTTCGAATGGCTGAAGAGCAGTTAACAGGACAATATAGATTACACTAAGTTAAAATAACAAAAGGAAAAAGGGTCCATAAAATGGATCTTTTTTCCTTTTTTACACAAAATCTGAAAACTAGTTTTTATAACTTAAGAACGACCTTTCAGATTAATTTATAAGAAGTTTTATTCAATAAGGTAATACGATAAGGGCTAAATTTAAAATAATCCATTACAAGTAGATTAAGAGCTATTTAACATATTATTATTATTATTATTATATTTTGTTATTTTTTTACTAGTTTATTAAAAACTTATAATTAGTGAAGTCATCTTTTTAATTAACCATTGATATTGATCGATAAATAGGGGTCTCCATTTCCTACAAGGTTGCCTTTAGAAAAAAGAAGCAACCTCTACTATGATTGATGTTGTATGAGCTTAGCTTGATAGCGGTGTGGCGCTACCACATTAAGAAAAGAAATAGGAGAGAGAACAACCTATTATCTCTCCGTCTCAAAAAACTCAATCCATTCCCCATCAGGACCCGCAAAGAATATGTAACGTGTTCCATCCGGTAATGTTTCGATTTCTTCTCCTAGTAAAAATGTTACGCCATGTTTCTTGAGTCTTTCGATTTCTTCTTTTAATGAATCTACTTTAAAGCAAATGTGATGTACTTTTCCTTCTGCTGGAAGAGAGGAGTTGTAACCTTCAATGAGTTCCAGTATCGTTTCCTTCGATTCTTCCACACCTAAAAAAGCGAGTTTTAAGTCTGGGTTTGGATGTCCCATTCGTTTAATAAGCTGTAAGCCAACTACTTTTTCATAAAAAGTAATAGATGTTTCTAAGTTTGCAACCATAAGTCCAACGTGTTCAATTCTTCTAACAGGCATGTAGATTCCTTCTTTCTGAAAATTATATACAATATAATATTGAAAATTAAGAAAATAAGCAAGATAAAAACCTTACAAATTTTAGCGTGTTATATGGTATAGTGAGAAAGTATGTTTGGGGAGAAGGAAGGAGATTATACGATGAATACACCTACTCAAACTCCTTCATTATCGGAAACGATGAAAGAGTGGCATTATGCATTAGCATATGAAATTAAACATTGGAAAACGATAGGTGGTAGTAAAATTTCTATCATGAACGGTCGTTTTTTATATACAGATTATGAAAGTACAGTATATGTATTTCAGCTTATTTCAGAAGTAAGCTTACCTGAAGGTTCACCGATTGGAATTGAGTTCGATGGTGAGGAAGCGACAGGGGAAGTATTATCTGTACATGGATTAGAAATAGAACTGAAATTAAATGATTATATACAAGGTGAAATACGGGAAGCTGTTTTATATAGTGAACCGTGGCAGCTTTTAGAGCAACTACAAGAGAGGTTGAAGGAAGCGCGTAAAGATAAGCTAAAACGTAATCGTATAAAGCGTCTTGTTAATGGGACGAGCAGTCCGAAACATATTGAGAAGATGAAAAACCCGAAAAATGAATTGGCGTATCGTGCGTTTTACAATCCGACAACGTACGTATGGGGACCACCTGGAACAGGGAAGTCTTACAATTTATCACGTATTATTTCGGCTCATTATCAAAAAGGAAAGTCGGTACTTGTGTTAGCTCATAGTAACGCCGCAGTGGACGTATTAATGAGTGAAGTAACGAAGCAAATTGAAAAGAAAAAGAAATGGACGCCTGGTGAAATTGTTCGTTACGGTTATAGTCAACATGAACATATACGAAATCATGAAACGTTACTTGCGTCGAAGTTAGTTGAAACGACGAACGGATCTTGGGGCGAGGAAAGACTCTATTTAGAAGAGGCACGACAAGATCTTCGTGAAAAAATCTTATCGTATAAAGCAACATCTGCTGATAAGAAACGTATGCAGGAAATTGAAAGTGACCTTCGAAAACAGAGGGCGAAAATTAAAGAAGTAGAAAAAGAATACATTGAAAATGCGAAAGTAATTGGCGCAACTTTATCAAAATGCGCCATTGATTCACTTATTTATGAGCGTACATTTGATTTAGTTGTCGTAGATGAAGTGAGTATGGCGTTCGTTCCGCAAATCGCATTAGCTGCTTCACTTGGAAAACGTATCGTCGTTTGTGGTGACTTTTTACAGTTACCTCCAATTGCGATGGCAAACCATGAACTCGTTCGAAAATGGCTCGGCGAAGATATGTTTTACCATGCCGGAATTGTTGAGTCTGTCAATAAATCAGAAGCACATCCGAACCTATTTATGTTGCAGGAACAAAGACGTATGCATGCGGATATATCGAAGTTTACGAATTCGTTTATTTATAAAAATAGGGTATATGATCATCCATCAGTTTCAGAACGTAAAGAACTTGCGCAATTGCAGCCGTTCGCAAATGAAGCGAGTGTTTTATTCGATACGAGCCAAATGGGAGCTTTTTCGTTAAAAGATGCTGCTTCAGGATCTCGTTTTAACATTATGTCTGGTTTAATAGCAATGCAAATGATGTTAATCGGACTGTTAGATGGTGTGCAATCAATTGGTATTGTGACGCCTTACAGAGCGCAGTCTCGCTTTTTATCAACGTGTATTAGAGAGATGTTACAGAGAACGAAATACCAAAACATACCAGTTTTAGCGGCGACAGTTCATAAGTTCCAAGGATCTGAAAGGGATATGATGATCTTTGATACGGTTGACAGTTATCCGCAAGAACGACCTGGTGTATTATTCTTTGATCACAAAAACCATCGCCTCGTCAATGTAGCAGTGACAAGGGCGAGAGGGAAGTTCATTCAATTATCAGATTGTCATTATATGCGTAAAAACCTTTCGAGAAAACAAGCGTTGTCACAATTAACGGCTCATATAGAACGCCACGGAGATGTGTATGATCGCACGACATCAAGACAATTGTGGGAGCGAAAAATATCGAAACGATTACGTTGGTTTATGGAAATGAATCTGGAAGAGCCGAAAGGGCTATTAAAAGATATTTTAGCTGCAAAACGAAAAATCGTGATTTCACTTCCAAGTACAAAACAAGTGGATAAACGAGTATGGCAAGCGTTAATGCGTACAAATGCGCAAATAACGGTGTATAGTGATGGACCAGTTCCACTGAAAAATGTAAAGTTACAAAGACAAAATAAAGCATTCCCGTTTATCGTAATTGATGATGAAATCTTCTGGGCAGGCGCACCGCTCACATCTCAAATGATATTTGAAGGTAGTACGGAATTTCCGTACGTATGTGCAAGACTACAAGCACCTGAGACAATTGGTGTATTAAAAGGATTTTTAGATATTCGGTAAATTCGGATAGGAATTCCTTGACTTTTATTTGGAATGAACTTAGAATGAATGTAATTTAATATAATTTTATGAAAATTCTTATCACGAGAGGTGGAGGGACTGGCCCTATGATACCTCGGCAGCGGATTCGTTATGAATACTGTGCCAATTCCAGCAAGGTAACTTGAAAGATAAGAAAGAAGCTCATTTTGACTGTATATACAGAAGCCTCTTTCTATCTTTTAGAAAGAGGCTTTTTTACGTGAAAATAAAAGGAGGAAGAAAAATGGGAGCGACAGGAGTAGCGTCACAAAGAAAAACAATTGAAGAGAGTATCGAAAGAAATAAGGAAAAGTACATAGAAACAAGTCATGATATTCATGCGAATCCGGAGATTGGTAATCAAGAGTTTTATGCATCTAGAACGTTAAGTTTATTACTAGGTAGTGCAGGATTTCAGTTGCAGCACAATATAGCTGGACACGAAACAGGATTTATCGCGCGAAAAAGTTCAGGAAAACAGGGTCCAGCAATCGCATTTTTAGCTGAGTATGACGCTTTACCAGGACTAGGTCATGCGTGTGGTCACAATTTAATTGGCACCATTAGCGTTGCAGCAGCGATTGCATTATCAGAAACACTCGAAGAAATCGGCGGAGAAGTTGTCGTATTCGGAACACCAGCAGAAGAAGGCGGGCCAAATGGTAGCGCAAAATCAAGTTATGTAAAAGCAGGTTTATTTAAAAATATTGATGCGGCGCTTATGATTCATCCGAGCGGAAAAACAGCGACAACGAGCCCTTCACTAGCAGTCGATCCACTTGATTTTTATTTTTACGGAAAAACAGCTCACGCGGCAGCGTCACCTGAAGAAGGAATTAATGCATTAGATGCGGTGATTCAGCTGTACAACAGCATTAACGCACTTCGCCAACAACTTCCGTCAGACGTGAAAATTCATGGCGTTATTACAGAAGGCGGAAAAGCACCTAACATTATTCCTGACTACGCCGCAGCAAGATTCTTCATCCGTGCAGCAACGCGAAAAAGATGTGCAGAAGTAACAGAAAAAGTAAAAAACATTGCACAGGGAGCAGCGTTAGCAACAGGCACAAAAGTAAAAATCCATCAATTCCAAAATGAAATCGATGAACTACTCGTAACAAAAACATATAACGACCTCGTAGCTGAAGAACTAGAATTACTCGGGGAAGACGTAAATCGTAAAGAAAGATTTGGTATTGGTTCAACCGATGCAGGAAACGTTAGCCAAGTTGTACCGACAATCCACCCGTACATTAAAATCGGCCCAGATGATTTAATTGCACATACGAATGAATTTAGAGAAGCAGCACGTTCAGAATTAGGAGACAAAGCTCTAATTACATCAGCAAAAGCACTAGCAAATACCGCGTATCGATTAATTACGGAAGAAGGGTTGTTAGAGAAGGTGAAGGAAGAGTTTAGAGAGGCGCAGAGAAATCAGGGGTAGGTGGTTAAAGGGAGTGGATAATCCACTCCTTTTCCTTTTTTGGAAAGCTGGTGCCTATCACTTTATTAGAACGACAATTTCTCCTCAAACTCACTCTTTAAAACAATTAAAGGAGATGATAATCCGAATTGCATTAAAGAGTCTAAAAATGCAGCGAGGGAATCCATCGAATCGCTCATGACCTTCATCATATAATTAAATTCTCCGCTAATTCGATATAAATCAGTTACTTCAGGAGTGGCATTACAATATTGGATAAAATCAGTGCATTGGCTTGTTTTAAACATGATGAATGCTTAAATGTTTTTATTAATTATAGAAGGAAAACAGCTTATGACCATCAAGCGACTGAATTGAGATATCCCAAAAAACAGATTCTTATAAATAACTAGGAAATTTATTGTAATCAAAGTTTAGATTTCTATATTAATTTGTAAAATAAATTCACTTTATGTTATTATTTTTTCTTTGGACTGACAGTTTATCGAATAAATAGTGAATAGAAGACAAGTTAAAATAGGGGATGTATTACGTTGAAATGGTTATACTGGGAGAGAAATTTAAAAACTAGATTGATTGGCGAAACTATGTTCAATACATTGTTTTGGATGTACTTTCCGTTTATGGCAATATACTATAGCGATGCTTTTGGTAAAACAATCGGCGGAATTTTAATGGCAATTATACCGCTTGTAGGCATAATAGGTAATTTATTAGGTGGATATTTAGCTGATCGATTAGGACGACGCCCGGTCATGCTACTCGGCACCATTATACAGGTAGCAATGTTTGCGGTTTTTGCTTTATCCCATTCACATTGGATTAATTATTTAGCCTATATCGGGATTGGAATTAGCGGGGCACTATACAGTCCGGCAAGTTCTGCAATGATAGCTGATATAGTGCCAGAAAAGGATAGAAGGGTCGTCTTTGCCACTTTTGTTACAGCAAATAATATCGGTGCTGTATTTGGACCAGTGTTAGGTTCATTCTTCTTCTTTCATTATCGAAGTGAACTGTTATGGACTTGTACAATTGTTACATTTATTTATTTTATAGCAATCTATTTCATAATTAGAGAAACGTTGCCAGAAGCTTCTAAAAATGATGGGGACAACAATCCAATCTCTAAAATCTTTAAAGAACAATGGAATAATTATACGAAAATCTTTAGCGATAAAATTTTCGCTCTTTATATAGTTGCGGGAGTTTTGATTATGATAGCTTTTATGCAACTCGATCTTTACCTTGCGCTATATGTAAAAGAATTTGTACCAACACAATCTCTTTTCTCATGGAATACTGGTTCATTCTCTTTGAGTAATACTCAAATTTTCGGATGGATGATGGGATTGAATGGAATCTTATTTGTTTTATGTTCTTTACCTGTTGCAAAATACTTTGAGAATTGGAGCGATCGAAATGTTTTACTTGTCTCTAATGTTTTATTTGGAATAGGTATGTTTTTAATAGGGCTAACGACGAATATATGGCTATTGTTTGGCTTTATGGCAATATTAACAATTGGCGAATTGATTCGTTCGCCAGTTGTACATAGTTTTGTCAGTAAATATGCACCTGAAAATGCTAGAGGACAATATATGGCAGCATCTAATTTACAATTTACCATCGGGCGCTTTATTGCACCTATTATGATTGTATTTTCTACATGGTTATCTCCAAGCGTTGTGTTCGGAATTATACTACTTTGTGCCCTTGTTAGTGCAGTTTTCTATGTGAAAGTATTTCGTATGATTTCAAACACAACTATGCATAATGAATGATGAATTAGTAAAGAAGCTTGTAAATTAATAACAAGCTAATAAAATACTATTTAAAAACGCTATTTTTTTCCGTTGAATCATAGGAGAGAATAGCGTTTTTGTATGTGTAATTTTGTAGAAGTGATAAAGTTCAGGATGGAATTATTTCAGGAAGGGGATTTAACGTACACATTGCTTTTAGAGTGTACCTTATATGTTTATTTGCAAATGAAATTTGAGCAAGTAGCGGTTACCCTCGTTTTTTATGAGCATAGAGCGGGAGGAAGGTTAAGGAATTGATTAGGAATAAAATTACACTTTGGGTCAAACTAAAAAATTTTGATGATTGATATTTTTAAACGATCTTATTATAAAATGAACATCGTTTTTATAATTTAACATATTATTTCAATTAACTACGTTAAAATAGGTTTTTTATATTATGAAAGTTTAGTATTATTAGTTTCTTACATACTTTTCCTATTTATAATGGTATAGTAAAATATAGTAAAAAGAGAGGGGATTAGTATGGCGATAATTGGAATTGATTTAGGGACAACTAATAGTTTAGTAGCAACATGGTCGGAAGATGGTGCAACGCTTATTCCAAATGTTTTAGGTGAATTTCTCACACCATCGGTAGTTAGCGTTGATGAAACGGGTGAAATTTTAGTTGGGCGTATTGCGAAAGAGCGACTAATTACTCATCCACAACTGACAGCAGCAACTTTTAAACGTTTTATAGGAACAGAGAAAAAATATGAGCTGGGTACATATACTTTTTCATCTGAAGAGTTATCATCTTTTGTTATTAAATCTTTGAAACAAGACGCAGAAGCGTATTTAAATGAAGAGGTTACCGGTGCTGTAATTAGTGTCCCTGCCTATTTCAACGATACGCAGAGAAAGTCAACGAAACGTGCAGCGGAAATAGCAGGATTAACAGTAGAACGTCTTATTAGCGAACCAACGGCTGCGGCAATTGCTTATGGCTTATACCAAGAAGAATCGGAAACAAAATTTCTTGTATTTGATTTAGGTGGAGGAACTTTTGATGTTTCCATTTTGGAATTGTTTGAAGGGATAATGGATGTAAAATCTATTGCTGGTGATAATTATCTTGGTGGTGAAGATTTCACAAGAAGTTTAATGACCTTCTTCCTAGAATCGCATCAACTGGATCCAGATTCACTGGATTCAAAAACATTATCATTAATTTATACACAAGCAGAACGTTGTAAGCTTACTTTGTGTAATGAATCAGCTGCGACTATGAATGTTGTGATTCAAAATCAAACATATGAAACGAGTATAAATAGGGGAGAATTCGAAAAAATTGTAACTCCACTACTGTTACGTCTTCGTTATCCAATTGAACGTGCTCTTCGCGATGCTTCGTTAAACCCGAATGATTTAGATGCTGTAATTTTAATTGGTGGAGCTACTCGGATGCCTCTTGTGAAATCTGTTATTTCTAAAATGTTTGGGCGTATGCCTTATGCAAATATAAATCCAGATGAAACAGTTGCTTTAGGTGCTGCAATTCAAGTTGCCTTAAAAGAACGAAATAAGGCTTTAGAAGAAGTGATTTTAACCGATGTCTGTCCATATTCTTTAGGAACAAGTGTTGTTCAAGAATTTGGAGATGGTAAGTCAGAGTCTGGGTACTTCTTCCCTATTATAGAGAGAAATACACCAATTCCTGTAAGTAAGGTGGAGCGACTATATACAGTAAAGGATAAACAACAATTTATAACTATTGATGTTTATCAAGGGGAAAACCGTAGGGTAGTAAATAATTTAAAACTAGGTGAGCTCAAAATTAAGATTCCTCCTGCTCCTGCTGGAAATGAGTCGGTTGATATTCGTTATACATACGACATTAATGGCATTCTTGAAGTTGAGGTAATAAGTACATCAACTGGAGAAAAGAAAAGAACGATCATACAGCAAAACGCTGGAAATCTTACAGATGCAGAAATAGAAAAGAGACTTTTAGAGTTAAGAGATATTAAAATTCATCCGAGAGATAGAGAAGAAAATCGACTTCTTCTTGCAAAGTGCGAAAGGCTTTATGAAGAGTTACTTGGTGATGAACGCAAAAAGATTTCTATATTACTGCAACAATTTGAGAGCGTGCTTACAACGCAAAATGATAAAAAGATTAAAGAAGCTTCCAGTATATTAAAAGAACATATTGAAAGTATGGAAAGGTGGGCAAATCGCTAATGAGTATTTGGAATACATTGGAGATTGAACCTACTGACGATATTTCAGTGATTAAAAAAGCTTATGCAAAACTCCTGAAAATACATCATCCAGAAGATGACCCCGAAGGATATCAAAGATTAAGAGAAGCGTTTGACCAGGCAGTGAAAAGTGCGAAAAATATGAAAGATAAGCCGTCGATTCAAATAGATGAAATGAATGCTTCTGATAGGGAACTTGTATTTTCTCCATGGACTGATAGTGATGCGGAAATTGCTACTACTACAATTGCTGAACATCCAGTCTATACATTCATGGAAAGTGTTGAGATGCTTTATGATAATTTCTTTGCACGGATAGAGCAGGGGAATTGGGAAGAAATATTACGTTCAGATGTGATATGGGATGTTCAATATGCAGCAGCACTACAAGATCAGTTAATTGAATTTTTCTTATATCATTATCACTTCCCACATTCGATTTGGGAATTAATCGATCAAGTATTTCGATTCAGCGAGCAAAAAAATGATTTAGTAAATGAATATGGAGAAAATACAATCCAATTTTTATTAGAAAGAATTAGCGGCGAAAAAGAAATGCGTTATGATATTTTTGAAAAAAATGCTGATTTAGATTTTGAGTTGTATTTCTATATACGAGAAGAAATACAAAGGAAACTGATAGCGGATGAATTAGAAGATGTAAAAGAAGAACTGGATCGTGCGTTTGCAATGTATCAAAGGGACCCTGAATTATTACGTATGCAAGGTATTTACTATTTACGTATAGATAATAAGGAGAAGGCATTACAAGCATTTAGCAATATTCTGTTGATTGATAAAGATGACCCAGATGCATTATTATATCGTGCTCATATTCAGCATAATCTTGGTCAATTTCATGATGCTATCAAAGATTGTGAACATCTTCTTTCTGTCCATCCAGAGCATATGGATGCGATGCTCATGATGACAAAATGTTTAGAAAAAGTGGGAGAAATAGATAAAGCTGAAAAAATAGTGCAGGATGCTTTACAAATAGATATAAACCATGTTGAATTTCTCTCATATTTCAATTCATTTATGGCACAAAGGGGAAAGAAACCAAATAAACCAGGATTTACAATGGCTTATGTATTTAGTTGGATATTGATGTATAGTGGCATGTTTTTAAGACGTACTTGGGTGTATATTTTATTTTTTATTCTTGCTATTATTACGCGATTACCTTTCAAATATATCCTTCTTCTTCCAGTTGTTTGGGAAGCGTGGAAGTTTTATAGACTGAAAATCAAAATATAAGGAGGAGCTTAAGTGTTCGTTTCAAGAAAGAAAAAACAGGTAGAACAATATTTTCGATGCATGTCTACAATATGTATGGATACTTATCTTCTTATTCATTATTTTACAAAATATGAATTTACATTTATAAGAGACCGTATACTTGGGAAAAAGTTTTTGAAAGCACAATTACGAAGATTTGATTGTACCGAACCGGAACAATTAAAAGAAATGATTGAGTGGCTATTAAAAGAAGGATCGCGCCAAGAATTTCAAACTATGCACAATCAATTAACTCCTCTTTCAGAAGCACAGCGAAAGCTATTACTTCCAAGACAATCAAACGATGAAAAAATGTACGTTGTGAATTACTCATTGCACATGCTACCTGATGCTGGGATTGCTGCATTTGATTATGCATGGTGTATTTGTTTAAGTCGAATTGGTAAAAGATTAGGTTATTTATCTAAAAAAGAAGCGGAGCATTATATGATACAAGCGGCAAAACTTGCTCAAAACTCCTATTCAGATTGGCATGAGTATTTTCTTGCTTTTCATATCGGTAGTCACTTTAATAAATTGGACATAAAATTCACGAACGAAAATAAATACAATATTTGTTACAACTTGGATATGTTTAGAATTAGAGGTTCTTATCTGAATACAATTGCATGGAAGAATGACCTCCTTACAGATTTAAAGGAAGGATAATTTTTGAGGGGAACCTTATACTAGACCGGATTATATTAAATTTGTTAATAAATAATACTTTACCAAATGAAGAAGGCGCAGTATGGTTGTTTGAAGATCTAATTTTAGTTCCATAACAGAACTTTATGTTAAATCAATTGAGAAATGAGAAGGTTCTTCAAAGGGTCTTTATTTCGTATAAAAATAGTACGTTATCCTATTTATGAGAATCATAGTAAGGATAACGTACTATTTTTTCTATTATGTAAATACATTCAGATACAATGATTTACTTGTTAAGGAACTACAAGTATATTATCTACAAGATGGGAAAAGAGGGGACTGAGATAATAGAAGGATGAAGCGTTTAATAGAAAGCAGTTCATCTCTATTTACTATTCGATAACTTTTAAATTTTGTTATGGGAAAGAAGAGAATGTTATATTAATCAAAAAAACTTGATTAATAAGTTGCATAAAGACTGAATCAACGTATATACTATAAACATCAAAAAAACTTGATGAAGGGAGAGTGAACTACAGTGACGCAAGATTTTCAGCTCTATGAGAAAAAATTTAAAGCGTTGGCTGATCAAAAACGTTTAGAGATTATGTATGAACTTTGTCAGCGAGGCCAGACTTGTGTATGTGATTTAACAGAGATTTTTGAAATGACACAATCTAAGTTGTCCTATCATTTAAAGATTTTATTAGAAGCAGGTTTAATTGTAAAAGAAACAAAAGGTACGTGGAGTTATTATGATTTAAATGATGCGGAAGTGAATAATTTATTATCGGAAGAATTGTGTTGTATCTTTAGAAAAACAGGCAAAGGTAGCTGTTGTTAAAATTTTGCACTATTAATCAAAAAAAGTTGATTAAATATATATAAAGAGGAGGAATAATATATGAGATATGTTCACGTTGGTATAAACGTTACGAATTTAGAGAAGTCTATTGAATTTTATGAAAAGGTATTTGGTGTTTCACCAGTTAAGGTGAAAACGGATTATGCAAAATTTTTATTAGAGACGCCAGGTCTTAATTTTACGCTGAACGTACGAGATGAGGTGAATGGAAATCAGGTAAATCACTTTGGTTTCCAAGTGGATACAGCTGAAGAAATCACATTACATAAAGAAAGATTAGAAAAAGAAGGTTTCTTTGCGCGTGATGAGATGGATACAACTTGTTGCTATGCAGTGCAAGATAAGTTTTGGGTAACAGACCCTGAAGGGAATGAGTGGGAATTCTTTTATACGAAAGCACATAGTGATGTTCACAAAATTGAAGTGTCATCATGTTGCACGACTGCAAATGAGGTAGCTAAAAATTCTTGTTGTTAATAGGAGATGGAAAATAAAATGAAACGCTTATCCTTTCTAGACCGATATTTAACACTATGGATTTTTCTAGCGATGGCTGTTGGGATTGGTTTAGGGTTTGTATTGCCTAGTGTAGTAGACGGACTGAATACATTACAAGTTGGAACGACGTCTATTCCGCTTGCAGTTGGTTTAATTGTAATGATGTATCCACCATTAGCGAAAGTTCGCTATGAGGAAATGGGCCGAGTATTTAAAGATGTTAAAGTGTTAGTTTTATCATTAGTACAAAACTGGATTATTGGTCCGGTACTTATGTTTGTTTTAGCAATTATTTTTCTTCCTGATAAACCAGAATACATGGTTGGTCTCATTATGATTGGATTAGCACGTTGCATTGCAATGGTCATTGTTTGGAACGATCTTGCCGATGGGGATAAAGAGTATGCGGCAGGTTTAGTCGCTTTTAATTCGGTATTCCAAATGCTCTTTTTCTCGGTTTATGCATACGTATTTGTAACATTCATTCCAGAATGGTTAGGGATTGAAGGGGCTATTGTCGATATTACAATGATAGAAGTAGCAAAATCAGTATTTATCTATTTAGGAATTCCTTTTATAGCAGGTATGTTGACGCGCTTTGTACTCGTGAAGTTAAAAGGAAGACAGTGGTATGAAAAGGTGTTTATACCTAAGATTAGTCCACTTACATTACTGGCATTACTATTTACGATCATCGTTATGTTCTCTTTAAAAGGAGAGATGATTGTTAGTGTGCCACTAGATGTGGTAAGAATAGCAATTCCATTACTCATTTATTTTATTGTAATGTTTTTTGTTTCTTTCTTTATGGGAAGAAAGATTGGTGCAAACTATCCGGTGACTACAACATTAGCATTTACAGCAGGTAGTAATAACTTTGAGTTAGCAATTGCTGTAGCAGTTGGGGTATTTGGCATTCATTCCGGTGCGGCATTCGCAGCTGTTATCGGTCCTTTAGTTGAAGTACCTGTAATGATTGCACTTGTAAACGTCGCTTTTTGGTTTAAGCGTAAATATTTTAATGATCAACTAGTATAATTTAAAAACAAAGGTGGAAAACAACATGGAAAATAAAAAGACAATCTATTTCTTATGTACGGGAAATTCATGCCGAAGCCAAATGGCAGAAGCATGGGGCAAACAATATTTAGGAGATAAGTGGAATGTGTATTCTGCAGGAATCGAAGCACATGGAGTGAATCCAAACGCCATTAAAGCAATGAACGAAGTAAATATCGACATAACGAATCAAACATCAGATATAATTGATGCAAACATTTTAAATCGTGCTGATTTAGTCGTTACGCTTTGTAGTCATGCAGATGCTGTATGTCCATCTACTCCGCCGCATGTGAATCGTGTTCACTGGGGATTTGATGATCCAGCAGGAAAAGAATGGTCTGAATTTCAACGTGTGCGTGATGAAATTGGTGAGCGTATAAAGCGATTTTCTGAAACAGGGGAATAAATAAAGGAAAGTGTCAATCTTCTATTGCATAGGGGATTGGCTTTTTTTATACATAAAGCCGACTACATTGATTTACAAAAAATACTAAATCAAATGGAGAATATTCTGATGAAATGATAAAGTTAGAATAGATTGGTTTCGGAAAGGTGGTTTAACTTATGATTTCTGAATTAAGTAAGAATGATTTTTATAAATGTAGTAGTTTAATAAATGAACGAGGTCAATTAGAAGTCAAAGCTGTAATTGCAGGGGTGAATCCTGGTCGTATATTTGTAGATAACATATCTTCCCTAATTCGGGGCTTATTTGGTTAGGCAATAATGATGGCTTCTTTTTTATTGGAAATGCTGAAAATGAAGAGTTTAATAAAGAAATGAATCGTTTTATTAATAATGTACTAGTACCTGAGGCGAGGAAAGCAGGACTAGATTGCTTTGAAGCAATTGGTAATCATTCGAGCTGGAACAAAACAATTGAAAGAATATTTCAGCACCGTAACTTAAAGAGTTGGAATCAAAGAGTGTATATGCTAAAGGAAGAGGATTATGAAGGTAATCATGAACCTAAAATTGAACAAGGGTACACAGTGCTGAAAATGAGCAAAACGCTTTATGAAAATCAAAGAGACTCATTGAAGAACATTGATTTTTTACAATCAAAAATTTTAGAGTTTTGGTCTTCACCAGATTGTTTTTTCAATGAGGGAATCGGTTATTGCATTGTCTATGACGATCTAATTGTGAGTGTTTGTTTTTCAGGATTTGTATTTGAAAATATACACTGCATAGATATTGAAACAATAGAGGGGCACCAGGAGAGGAAATTAGCTCAAAAGATAGCTCATAGCTTCGTAAAAGAGTGTTTGGAGAATAATATCATTCCATATTGGGACTGTATGGAATTAAATAAGCCTTCTGTGGCCGTCGTAGAAAATGTAGGTTTTACAAATGTGTTTAATTACGTAGGATATTATTTTCCTTTTGAGTAAATTAAGTGTATTTTACAAACCTATCATCGGGGATTTTTACATGTAAGGAGAATCGGATGAAACACATCATAAGAAATGTAGTAATGAATTATTTTAAAGAAATTCATACATTAGTAGTGGAAGAAGAATTACATAAGAACAGTTGGCATACAGATTTACACTATAAAATCATCGTAAATGGAAAGCGGTATTCCGCAAGATTTATAAATAGCAAGCGAACAATCAATCCAGCTTTTGGGGCGTTATCAAACGAACAACTGATAGAGCAAGTAAGGTTTACGTATTATTTACGCGAGCATGGGATTCCATTTATGCAGATTAAGGAGAATAGGGCCGGAGATTCATTTACAATTGTCACTTGGAATGATAAACAATACCGATTTGTATTGTCTAATTGGATTGAAGGAGAACATATTACGCATTGTACAGAAAATATTGCAGAAGCCTTCGGAATGGAAGCAAGAAAGATTCATGATATTTCTAATGCATTTCAAAGCTCGATTTTTCAAAAGAAATCTCACTTGGATGGGTATGCCCAGTTTATTCATATGTTAGAAAGTAAGGCAAGCGCATGTAAAGAATTACGAGAGTATATAAATCTAGCTACATATCATATAGAGTGCGCATATACGAGTGAATTAGAGTTTATCGTACAAACAGATTTAAATCCTTTGAATGTTTTATGGGAATCAAGTGAACAGATAAAAGGAATTGTAGACTTTGAATCTATTAGTTATGTAGACCGTATTGAAGGATTGTCCTTTTTAATAAAATGGTATTCTCGAACAGAAGGCGTACATTCGCATGAAGTCAGTCTAAGTGTTGCTAGTGCATTTTTAGAAGGATATAAGGCTCATAATATTGTAACATCAAATGATTATAAAAGGCTTTCTTCATTACTTTGGCTATCTGGTAGTTTGAATTGGAATTTTGTGAAGAAAACGTTAAGTGTAATAAGTGATGAGAGGGAATTAGAAGAACATTTGGAAGTTTATAGAGTGAGGGGAGAAAGGTTGTCTTCATTATTAATTTGTACATAACATGTATTCTCCTAATTTGGGATTCAAATAAGGAACCATATGAGGTGTTCTAAAAATGAAAATACAAATTATATTGTTTGATGGTTTTGGAGAGCTCGTCTCCTTTGCACCTTTTGAAGTATTAAACAGAGCCATAGAAGAAGGAGCTCCGTTTACAGTTGAACTCGTATCAAGTGAACGAAAGCAAGAAGTCACTACTTCATTTGGAGTTACAGTTAAATTACATGATTTTTTACGCATGGATAATCGTCCAGATTTGTTAATTGTACCTGGTGGTGGCTGGAATCATAAAGCAAAGCACGGGGCACGAAAGCAAGCAGAGATTGGTACTTTGACCAAAATGATTAGAGAGATGCACAATGAAGGAACGATTGTTGCTGGAGTTTGTACAGGAGGTATGCTACTAGCTGCATCTGGTATATTGAATGATAAAAAGGCAACGATGCATCATTTGGCGCAGAGTGAAATGAGGAAATATGGAGCAGAACTTCTTCCTTACAGAATTGTAGATCAAGGCGATATTATTACTGTAAGAGGAGTTACTTCAGGCGTTGATTTAGGTCTTTGGATTACGGAAAGGTTCGCAAGTTCTAAAATTGCAGCTGCTGTTGAACATAGAATGGAATATGAGCGGCGGGGAGTTGTTTGGAAGTGATTTTTTATTCACTGAATCCTATTTTTTACTGTAGAGCGTATTGCATATTCTTAAAGAAAAAGAGCCTACTCGTATGAGTTGGCTTTTTCGTTTATACACGATTATTTTTTACAGTAATATTCTCTCCGAAAGATCATAAAATGAACCATGTACTTTGTTTCATAGTGATAATTATTTTCATTATATATTCATAAATTAGTAAAAATCAGTTTACAAATTTGTATCTAACTTATATAATTTGACTCATATAAAAAAGTTTCCCTAAGGAAACTTATGTGCGAATTAAAAATTCGTGATATATTTTTTTGTTCAAAAGTTGCCTTAATGCAAAATAATTACATATATGAAAAAAAGAAAGGGGAGTGCATAAAAAATGGGCAAGGCTATAATTGTCAAAGATTTGTTTGTATCCTATCAAGGGAATCAGGTAGTTCAAAATGTTTCTTTTGAAATTGAACAAGGAAAACTCGTTGGAATTATTGGTCCAAATGGAGCGGGGAAATCTACTTTAATGAAAGCTGTATTAGATTTAATTCCGACTGATAAGGGATATGTTCAAATTCTTGGGGAGGGTATTCGAAGCGTTAGAAAGAGTGTCGCATATGTACCTCAAAGAAGTGATATAGATTGGGACTTCCCGATAACAGTTTTAGATGTAGTGCTAATCGGCACATATCCATCTTTAGGGATGATGAAAAGGCCGAAGAAAGGGGAGCGGGATTGGGCATTTGAATGTCTAAAGAAAGTCGGAATGGAAGAGTTTAAACATCGCCAAATTGGTGAGCTTTCAGGTGGACAACAACAACGTGTCTTTTTGGCGAGAGCTTTAGCGCAAAAGGCGGAAATATTCTTCTTAGATGAACCGTTTGTTGGAATAGATGTAACAAGTGAAGAAACCATTATTAAAATTCTTAGGGAGTTACGTAAAGAAGGAAAAACAATCGTTGTTGTACATCATGATTTAAGTAAAGCAGAATCGTATTTTGATAAATTACTATTATTGAATAAAAGCTTAATTCATTATGGAGAAGTACGACAAGTGTTAGAACCAACTGTTATGTCAAAAGCATATGTGAATCAAGGAATATTGTTTAATAATACGGCGGAGGTACATTCATCATGAAGATTGTAGAATTTATAGATGCATTAACGCAGTACAGTTTTCTGCAGAAGGCGTTATTAACTTCCGTTATGGTAGGAATTATCTGTGGTGTCATTGGGTGTTTTATTATTTTACGAGGTATGGCATTAATGGGTGATGCCATTTCACATGCCGTTCTTCCTGGAGTAGCGCTTTCTTATATGATTGGAATGAACTATTTCATAGGAGCTGTTTTAACAGGTGTTATTACTGCAGTTGGAATTGGTTTTGTAAGTCAAAATAGTCGTATTAAACATGATATGGCGATAGGGATTATGTTCACATCTGTATTTGCTGTAGGGATAATTTTAATTACCTTTATGAAGAGTAGTTCAGATTTATATCATATTTTATTCGGGAACGTCCTATCAGTTCGTTCTTCCGATATGTGGATGACACTTATTATCGGAGTTGTCATTATCGGCCTTGTCATGTTGTTTTACAAAGAATTACTCGTATCCACTTTTGATCCAACAATGGCGCAAAGTTATGGATTGCCGAACAAATGGATTCATTATGGCTTAATGATTCTTCTTACAATGGTGACAGTCGCATCCCTTCAAACTGTTGGAATTATTCTAGTTGTTGCCATGCTTATCACACCGGCGGCTACAGCGTATTTATTAACAAATCGTTTATGGGTCATGATTTATTTAGCGGCAGGCATCGGTGCACTTTCATCTGTAGTAGGGTTATATTTTAGTTTCTCTTATAATCTTGCTTCAGGTGCGACAATTGTTCTTGTTGCAACATTCTTGTTCGCATTAGCATTCTTTTTCTCACCGTCACAAGGTTTGTTTTGGAGAGCTATCAAAATTAGAAAAAATAGAGCAGAGTTGTCATAATTGATTGGAGGATAAAAATGAAATTTAAAAATGTTGTATTATCGATACTTTGTATTTTCGTATTTGCATTAACAGCGTGTTCTAGTAACACAAATGGAAAAGAAGAGGGCAGTGGAAAATTAAAAGTTGTAACTACATACTCCATTATATATGATATGGTGAAGCAAATTGGCGGAGAGAAAGTTGAGATTCATAGTCTTGTTCCAATTGGAGCTAACCCGCATGAATATGATCCACTACCAAAAGATGTTATGAAAATGACAGATGCAGATATGGTACTTTACAATGGATTGAACCTAGAAGAAGGTGGAGCGTGGTTTAAAAAGTTATTAAAAACGGCAAATAAATCAGAGAAAGATGCACCGGTTTATAAAGTAAGTGAAGGCGTAGAAGCTATTTATTTAGAGACAAAAGGATTAGAAAAAGAACCAGACCCGCATGCATGGATGAACATTAAAAATGGTATTTTATATGCTGAAAATGTGAAAAAGGCATTAATTAAAGAAGACCCTAAAAATAAAGAGTTCTATACTAAAAATGCTGACAACTATGTAGCAGAACTTCAAAAGTTACATGATGAGACAGTAAACAAAATTCATCAAATCCCTGAGGAGAAACGGTTCTTAATCTCTAGTGAAGGTGCTTTTAAATACTTTGGAAAAGCATATAATATTAAGACGGGATACATTTGGGAAATTAACTCAGAAAATCAAGGTACACCAGATCAAATTCGAGATGTTGTAAGTGTAATTCAAACAAACAAAGTTCCGGCTCTATTTGTAGAAACTAGTGTAGATCGACGCAGCATGGAAACTGTTTCAAAAGAAACAAACGTGCCAATTGCAGGTACAATTTTTACAGATTCACTAGGTAAATCAGGTGAGGATGGAGATACGTATTTAAAAATGATGAAATGGAATATAGATACCATTATTAATGGGTTACAAAAGTAAAATCTAGCTTGTGTAACTGTTGAAGTTTTATAAGGTAAGGAAGAGCCAACTCATGTGAATTGGCTCTTTCTTTTCTTAATAATTTGGCTGAATATATCCTAACTTTATTCCCTTCGTGACAGCTTCTAAAGAAGATGAAACATTTAATTTATCAAATACATGCTGAATATGATTGGAAATTGTACGTTCGCTAACGTATAACATAGAAGCAATTTCTTTGCGCTTATAGCCATCGCATAGTAATTGTAAAATTTGTTTTTCACTATGAGTCAATTCTTCAATTGTTTCTGTAGAGGTTGGAAAATGAAACGCCCCTTTATTAATGTCATTTAATATTTGTACCAATACTTCAGGTAAAATATTTTTATTAATAAAACCACTTACACCTAGTTTTTGAGCTTCATACTGGTAAACAGGTAAATCATAACCGGTTAATATAACAATTTTTGTATCACATTTACTATCCAATATTATTTTTGCTATTTCTAAACCATCTTCACTACTTATATTGCTTAAATTAATATCTAATAAAATAATATCTGGTTTAAACTGGTTGATAATTGTAACGACATTTTCAACATTTTGTAATGAACGGAATTCATCTATTTCAGGATAATCTTCTAAGGCTATTTCCAAGCTTTTTGCAAACAAAGCATGATCATCTATTAATAAAATGTTTATAGGAATCGTCTCCTTTCATAGGAATGATAATAGTAATGCATAAACCAGAAGGATTACTATTTGAAATGGTCATTTTACCATGTAATAAAAATAGCTGTTCTTTAATCGAATTCAACCCTTTATGACCATTCAAAATATCTGCTTCGGTAGTTGTTAAACCTTTGCCATTATCTTTCACAATAAGTTTTATTTCCCCATTTTCTTGTACTACATGTAAATGTAACTTTGAACAATTTGAATGTTTGAATGCATTCGTTACTAGTTCTTTTAAAATTCGATATACAACAAGGTGATAAGGTTCTACTAAAAACAAGTCGTCGTTACACGTAAAGGATATATTAACATGTTTCATTTCATATTTTTTTTGTATCATTTTAAGTAAATTACGATAATTTTCTTTTAATGTAAGTGTTTTTAATAGAGTTGGATGATACTCTTGCATTTCGATACGTATTGTATGACTTAAGTTGTCCAGTGTCGCTACGATCATGTCATGAATTTCTTTTTTGTTAGATTTGTTCATCATATTTTTAACAGCTAATATGTCTTGTAGTATTTCATCATGTAAATAATTAGAAAATCCACTTTTTAATTGTTCTTCTTTTACGATTTGTACTAAGTTATGAACATACGAACTGTCTGGCAAAGTTTTTAATTCTTTTGTATTCAAATTGGAGATAGTGTTTTTTGTGTCTTGAAATAATAATGTGAAATAAAGCTGAACGAACCAAATAATTGTATGTATAAAAATGAAATAAGTAATCATATTAAATTGAAATAGTACCCCAAGTGAACTCATAAAAATAAAAATGCATACAAACATAAAAGCAATTGCACCTTTTTTTAAGGGGAAATATTGTTTCATAGATATATGATTTTTAAAGGCTATTGCATGAATACTAAATAGGGGGAACAGAATTATTATGTACCATCCTAAGTTATTTACATATTCGGGACTCCTCCCAAATAAGGTAACATATACGATAAAGGGGAAGATAAGAATTGTAGTAGATGTAAGTAAATGCTTTTTTTCAGTTTTAAAGACAAATTTAATTCGTTTGTCATGTTGTAGGAATAGAAAAATAATACAACTAACACTGATAAGCCATTGAAATGAAAATAGAACAGAAAATATTCTATCGTTTATTAAATATGCACCTAATGTTAGTAAACATGTAACTCGTAAAATCCAATCTTTTTCTTTTTTATAACTATAAATAGAATCTTGGAAAAAGTATAGGAGTATAAATTGCACGATTTTATATAGAATGAATACACTTAGTAGTGTACTGAATGTACGAAAAATCTGGTTGTCATTCAGTGTAAGTAAAAACTGCCAAGAAGTAAAAAGTAGTAAACTAGAAAACTGTGATAATAGAGTATTGTTTTTTAAGTTGATAAAACTAATATATGATCCATAAATGGACATGACTGTTATAAGCAGTAAAGGGAGTAATTTTGCTGTTCCTATAATATTGTCTATTGAAAATTCGTAGCATAAAAAAATAATCATACAAAGTTGATTAATTAAAATTAAAATTTGTTTTTGCTCATAATACTTTTTCATAAAATCACTTACCTTTGTTAGATTACATACAGATAAAGCTGATGTTTTTGATTTATCATCAGCTTTATTTATAGTTTTTTAATTTTTATTGTTAAATATAATTTTATAACAGGCTTTTTTTGTTAACAAATAATAAACGATATATACAACAGTAAAAATGATTACTGCGAAAAGAATTGGTAATATAAACGCACTACTTTTTCCTAATAGATCATCCATTAACGCGGTTTTATAGGCAACTAATGCAAAAATGCTATGCGCTAATCCTATTATGTAAGGAATGCTAAATAAGGTGAAAATTTCTTTGCTTATTATTCTTTTTATCTTCTTTTTGTTATAGCCCATTCTATTTAAAATAATAAATTCATTTTTATTTGCCATCATACTTGAAAGGTTATGGAAATAGAGAATACTGCCTGTTGCAATAAAGAAGATGATAGTAACAAAACTAATGAGCAAGAATGTTGAGCTATTTTGCTGAATAATATAATCATTTTTCTGGTAACTGCTTGTAAAATAACTATTATTTTTAAATAGTGGAGCTAAGTTTTCATAAACTGCTTTATTATTCCTCATATCTAATCCATTAAAACTCACTATCGTTTTTTGGGGTAATTCTAAAGCTTTTATTTCTTTATACAGTTGATCCGAGATAATAAGTGTTCCGACACTATTTGCAAACCCAATCGAATTAAGTAATGTAGTGTCTTTTACTTTAACATCTATATTAGTTGTAGGCGTTAAATTTAAAGTATATATTTTCCCTTTATCTAGATTTTCTTTTTCAGGTCGATATTTTACTAGGATGCTTTCATTTTTAGCTAGATGATTAAATTCTACATTTTTATCTTGAATATGTATTAACTTTCTGTAATCTGACTCAGAGATAAGGTCAAATCCATGTTCTGTTTTTATACTATATTCTTTAGGTAAATTATTAGAATTAGATTTCCTGTTAATAATGGTTGTTTCTGTATATCTTGTATTTTCTTTACCGACAGTATTTTGTACAGTTTGTAGTGCTTTATTCGCTACATCCTTATCGTCTAAAGGGAACTCAATAGCTGAAGGTACGATCCGTTCTGTAGCGGCAACTGGATAGTAAAGAGTCAGTAGAGTAGAACTGAATATAGCTAAAGTTCCTGCGGTTAATAAGGTTAATAAAATGAAAGTTTTTGCTTTCGAACGAATTTTAAATATAAAGTTTGGAATGACAATAATATTGGATTCTTTATAAAACCATATTTTATTTTTCTTCAATTTTTGAATCGCATATGGTAAAAAGGAATGAATAAAGAAAATCGTCCCTAATATTACACTAAACATTGTTAAGAGGGCGATGGGGGAAAAGCCAATTGTTTTCCACAAGGATTTCGTGCCTCTTGTAATATCGATTGCTAAGAAATAGCCAATTAAAATGAAAAACAATCCTAGTAGTGAAAAAATTGTATTGATTTTTATCTTTTTTTCTTCCTTTTGTTCCATACGTACTAAAGTTAGTAAGGAACTTTTTCGAAGAATAATCCAATTTGATAAAGATAAAACAAAAAGAACAGCAAAGATAAAAACAAAGGTGAATAGTACTGCATCAAGATTAATAAATGGTACTTTAGAAGTATCGATTTGTAATTTTAGTATTTTAATTATTGCTTCCACAATTACTTTATGTGCAATAGCACCAAATGTGATTCCTACAAGAAGGGCAGCAAAGCAAATGATAATATTTTCAAAAGTTAACAGTTTTAGCATCGTTGATTTTCTATACCCTAAAAGGGAATAAACGCCTAGCTCGTTCATTCTTTTTTTCATGAAAAATGTATTAGAGTATGACATATAGAATAGTACAAATGCCATAACAAAGATTGCCACTGTTTTGGACATTGTTTCTACTCTACCGTCAGACGAAATCTTTTCCATCACAATGTCGTTCATGGAAAAAGAGATAAAGGAGAAAAATACCATCAGTACAAAAGCTACTGAAATAAAATAGAATGAATAGAAGGAGAAGTTATTTTTTAAATTCTTTTTTGCGATTGTAAATAAACCCACAGTTCAATCTTCCTTTCATGCTCTTAGTTATATCGATTTTCATCAATTTTAGAGAGTTCTTTTAATATTTCTTCAAAAAATTCTTTTCTATTTTGTTTGTTTTTCTTTAATTCTTTTATAATGTTTCCGTCTTTGAATATTAAAATTCTACTAGAAAAACTGGCTGCATAGGCATCATGAGTTACCATTAAAATTGTAGTTTGAAGTTCCTCATTTACCTCTTTTAATTTTTGAAGTAGTTCTGTTGCAGAATTTGAATCTAATGCGCCTGTTGGCTCATCTGCAAATAAAATACTAGGCTGCTTCGCAAGGGCTCTTGCAGCTGCAACCCTTTGTTTTTGCCCGCCAGATAGCTGACTAGGATACTTACTTAATTGCTCAAATATTCCAAAACGCCTTGCTAAACTTTCTATTATTAATTCAATTTCCTTTGGTGATTTTTTTAACAGAGTAAGTGGAACAGCAATATTCTCCTTTACTGTTAAACTATTAAGTAAAAAATACTCCTGAAAAATAAACCCTAAGTAATTCTTCCTAAAATCAGCAGATTTATTATTGTTAAGCGTTTGGATATTAATCCCGTTTATAAAAACATCGCCATCTGTAGGTGTGTCGATAGTGGATAAAATATTTAATAAAGTTGTTTTTCCGGATCCAGAGGCCCCCATAATCCCCACAAACTCACCCGCTTGAATATCAAAAGAAACTTTATTAAGCCCTGGTAATTGATTCTTGTTATAAATTTTTGTCACATTCCTTGCAGATACTAATGCATTCATTTTATTTACTCCTTTTCATCTATTTATATATGAAGTGTATCTTTTGATATAAAAAGAAGCATGAGTAAAAAGCGCAATCTTGTGCTCATATGCTGTTACTTTGTATTACGAAATTGTGCAGTGGATAATAAATGATGAAAAAGATTTTTTCTTTTATGGAGTTGCATAAGTAATAAAAAAATATAGCTACATTGTGATAGAGAGATGAATAAATAAAGTATGGCCTTCAAAAATCCCATCAGCCGATAAAACGAGGGAAGTCCAACATAATGGACATAAACGGTGCTAATACATGTAAAGTAAGATGTCACGAAAAGGAATAAAGACTGCTAATTTTCATACGCTTTGATTATGTAAAAATAGAGGGGATGGCATGAAAGACAATACTCCTTAGAAAGTTTTATTTATTTTGGTAATTAAGGGGTTCACGTGAAGAATGTAATTATAGTATGTCATTCATGATAAACGAATCATACAATTATTAAATTATATTCATTTCATGGGCGTGAAAATGTAGTCTAACCGTATTAGCATCGATAAACATGAAGTTAAGTGTTTGGTGCTTTTAACTAGAGTGAACTCTCGCATTTTATAAAAATCATTTACGAAAAAGGGATTTGGATAATTTTCTTGAATTTTTTTATTCAGAAAAAACAATTTTTGTATTGGAACTAATTTACATATGATCATTAGAGGAGATTAAAAATGAATCACTTTTTTGTAGAATTTGGCGAATACCAAGCAAGTGTTTGTGAATGGGGGGATAAAAATAACCCTCAAATCATTTGTTTTCATGGTTTAGGAAGTACAAAGTTAAGTTTTATAGAAATAGCGGAATTTTTAAAAGATAAATATCATGTTGTATCGTTTGATCTACCTGGACATGGGAAAACATCGAATTTTGAGAAGGATGAAGATTACAGTGCATCCTATTTAACAAGTTGGATAGTAGCATTACTTGAGCACATAGGAAAAGAAACATTTCACCTATTAGCACATTCATGGGGAGCAAGCGTTGCGCTTCACTATGCAGCAGAACGTCCAGAAAAAGTGAATAAAATGGTTTTATTAGATGGTGGTTATCATCATGGCAAAATGAATGCGGACTATTTTGCGCAGCTATATAAAGATGCGAAAGAAGGAGAGTGTCCACCACGATCATTAGAAGAAGAAATCACTCATTACGAAAAAGATTTTGATGAATATATTTTTGACAGTAAAGAAGCGTTCATCCAATCAGAAAAACGGGCTTACAGCAGGTGGTCACCATTAATAGAACGTGCAGTTTATGACTTAATGCGAGAAGAAGATAGTAAAGTGAAATGGCACGCTACTGGTGATACCGCTAGAGGTGTAATTAAGTTTCAATATACGGTGTATAAAAGATTGAAATCGCATAAAATTAAAAGCGATATTTTATTATTGTATTGCGATCTTCCACATAACTATTTAAAAATAAGAGAATTGCAGATTGCGGAATTTCAGAAGCATATTGATATTACGACTAAGTTTTACAAAGATACAGGACATTTAATGCATTGGGATAGACCAGAAGAGATTGCTGAAGATGTTTTAAAATGGTTCATATAAAGAAAGTCCGTTGTTCGAATGTGAGCAACGGACTTTCTTTTGAAAAACTGAATTCAAGAGTGATAGAGGGATAAGCAAAAGCATTACAGTTCTATCACCAATTCATTTTTTGCTATAATAGATGCGTGGCAGAAAACAGATAGAAAGATACTGCTAGTAATTTATACTTAAAATGTAGGGAGATTGAACTGAGTTATGGGGACAGAAAAAGAAATTAGTTCCGCTAAATTAATATGGAAGATGACGCGCCCGCATACGTTAACGGCGACGTTTTCTCCTGTAATTTTAGGAACAGTGGCATCACTTTATGTTGCCAAAATTGATTGGCTGTTATTTATTGCGATGATGGTTGCATGTTTAGCATTGCAAATCGCAACGAACTTATTTAATGAGTACTATGATTTCAAACGTGGATTAGATACCGCTGATTCTGTTGGCATCGGTGGCGGAATTGTCCGTCATGGATTGAAACCAAAAAATGTGTTAACAGTTGCGCTTTTATTGTATGTAGTAGCAGCAATTATTGGAGTTTATATTTGTATGAATAGTAGCTGGTGGTTAGTCGTCATCGGTTTAATTGGAATGGCGGTTGGCTATTTATATACAGGTGGTTCATTACCAATTGCCTACACTCCGTTTGGAGAATTAGTTTCTGGCTTGTTAATGGGGACATGTTTTGTACTCATTGCTTTCTTTATTCAAACGAATACGTTAACGATTGAAAGTGTATTGATTTCCATTCCAATTGGAATTTTAGTCGGTGCAATCAACATGTCGAATAACATCCGAGATATCGAAGAAGATATTAAAGGTGGAAGAAAGACGTTAGTAATCCTTCTCGGGAGAGAGAAAGCAGTGGTAACACTTGCTGTAGCCTTTTTCATTGCTTATTTATGGATCGCGGTGATTGTATTAATGGGTTATATAAGCCCTTGGGCATTAGTGATGTTCCTAGGTTTGAGAAAGCCAATTTCTGCAATTCAAAGTTTCCAAAAAGGAGCAAAAGATCCCGGATATATGCGCATCGCAATGAAATCAACAGCGATGACAAATACGATTTTCGGCTTCTTATTATCAGCAGGATTACTAATAAGTTACTTGTTTTAAATAAAAACCCCCAGTTTCTCAATTTTAATTTAGAGAGATTGGGGGTTTTATTTTGACTTTGCTTCATGTTAAAAACAGTTTCATTTGAAATGAAAATACCAATACATTGCAACTTCATCATTTGTCATATCCAAACCTTTATAAATAAGAAAATCAAATCCACCAATTACAAATCCACATTTTTCATAAAATTTACATGCTGCGACATTATTATTTTGCGTTTCAAGCATAATACCTGCCATATTGCCTTCTTTTGCCCACTGCTTTGCTTGATCAACTAATCTTTTACCAACTCCGAGTGTACGATATTTTTTATCCACTGTTATATCTTCTATGTAAGCATAGTGATTCCAATTCTTTTTCAATACTATGAATCCAATGATTTGGTTATGTAACAGTGCTATGTAAATTACTTGATTCGGTTTATTTATATAGTCATTGTAAGCAAGTTCTTCATTATCATATTGATTTTGTAAATAACTTTTTTCATAACTTGGAACGTCTTCTACTGTATATTCTATGCGTCTATTTACTTTGGAAAGAGAAAGAATTAACCGAGCATTCACTATAAAACTATCATCAATCTCCGGGAAATTGCCTACATCATTTTTTTCTAACTTTCTAATTAAAAGGTTCATCGTGATACCTCCAAATCATATTATTTTTTCTGGTTTTTTATGTGATTCAAATTCATTCCAATTACAAAATTATAATAGAATTTCAATAGTAAGGCTATCATTACAAGTTATTCCTGAAATCATTAAATTTTATAAAGAGAAAGGGTATGAATTTGGGGTATATAATGACGAGGATCATTTTTTTCTAAACTTCCAGAAAGATTAACGTCTATAGTATAAACATAGTTATTTTAAAAAGGGATTTTTATTACTAAATGAACAACTAAGCCAAAAGCCGATTTCCTATACGATAAAGAAATCGGCTTTTTTATGAAATTTTGCTTCGTGTATGAAGTTTGTGCTTTAAGATGAATATATTGATCTTATTTTCAAATGACATTCGTATCACAAACTGTTTATAAAGGGATAGCGCCACACCCAGCAAGCTGAGGAAAACAAAAGGAACTGAATTCTTATAGATGACTAACTGTGGCGAGATAAAATGAGGGTACACAAAATAGTAGCTTGATGAGTATGGACTAATGCTGAATTCTTAAATCGATGGATATGTGGTGGTACGCGACTTATAAATATAATGAGGGAATAGTGTGACATGAAAGAAGAAACAAGGTCTAAATTATATAAGAGCGTGTACCTTTTTAAGAGAACAGTGTTTTCCAAAAATACATATTAAAATAGGGGTTTTTGTATAATAAAAGGAGTTCATTACCTGCTATATACAGGTCATGAACTCCTTTTTAACCCCTTGGTATAAAATTATACTTTCAATTAATAAATATATGGGAGCCTAGTAAATAAAAATCATAAAATAATTCATTATTAGCTAGCTGCATCAGGTTGTTTCATATTAAATAATTCATCCCAATTGTTAATATTATTGGCCTCTAAAATTACTCCGTACTTATCAACTATCATAGCTTTAGGAGCTTGCCGGATATTATAGTCTGCTATAATTTTATCTGAATGGACATATGAAATGTTATTTTGGGTGAGTATTTCAATATAATTATCTTCTATTTTTCCTAGACTGATAAATAATAAATTTTTATAAATGGGTAATTCAGGCGTATATTTAATAGCAGTTATTAATTGCTTACAAGTAGAACAAGAAGCAGATATAAATATTATGGTTATGGGTTTTTTCATAGCTGCGTTTATCTGTATATCGTGATTGAATTGGTCTTTTATTCTAAAAGGAATAGCTGAAGATCCCTTTTGAATTTCTTGTCTAAAGCTAATACTTTCTATCTTATATAGCTTAGTCACAAAAAATTTTAAAGTTTGATATAATTTGTAGAGTATTATACTTTCAACCAATACTAATATGAATAGAAAAATAATGTTAATTAACCAGTATGTATTCATAGTACACCCCTCAAGTATTTCTCTTATCTTCAATTAGCTGTACCTTACTCATAAAAATACGTAATGACTTCACAAAGCTATAAATGAAGTAACCTTGAACAGCAATAATAACCCACAGTAAAAAATAAGCAATAACCCAAATTAATTCCAAATTTATTCCCCCTTAGTCAATAGTTTTATGTTCTGTTTTAAATCAAACATTTCTTTGCTAGTAAGAGTCACAAGGATTCCTAATATATACACACTGTTCATCAGGAAGAATTTATAATCAAACGCCATTGCAAATAATGAGAAGGGTTGGACTGTAAATCCTCCTATTAATACAAATATCAAAAGTACATTTCTAAAAACTAAATTTTTAGACAATTTATGTGCACCTACTAAACCACCACATCCACAATCAAAATCAACTCTACCTTTTACAAGGTTTATTATTATAGCAATTGTATAAATGATTAATAATAGAATTGCACCAGGTATGACATAGAAGGTTGCAAAGCCAAGAAGGAAGCCAATGCCTATAAAAAATTCGAATAGAGTCTCTAGCCATATAAAAATGCGTATAAACTGTTTAGGTATAATCTTATATAGAATAACTGTGTTATAATGATCTTCCATGTTTTTAAGTTTGTTTACACTTGAAAATAGGAATAAATATCCATAAAAAAGATATACAATAGTTAATATTTCTGACATATTTTTCACACTCCATAGACACTTTCCTTTTTTTCATACATATTAGCTTGTTGAGAATAGAGCTTGTAATAATGCATTTTTTGATCTATCAGTTCTTCGTGTGTTCCAATTTCTACTATTTCACCTTCTTTCATTACAATAATGCGGTCAGCCATGTGACAAGCATACATTCTGTGTGAGACAAAAATTGAAGTCTTGTCTTTGGAAATATCTATTAATTTCCTAAAAAGGTTAGCTTCAGTAATAGGGTCTAAAGAAGATGAGGGTTCGTCTAGAATAAGGGTTTGTGCATTTCTAATCATTGTTCGTGCAATTGCTACTCTTTGCCACTGGCCACCTGATAAATCTTGGCTATTTTCAAACATTCTTCCCAATATTGTATCGTATTGATTTGGTAAGTTTTGAATAAAGTCATGTGCCCCAGCTTTATCTGCTGATTTCATAATAGAATCAGTATCAGCGGTCTTTATATTTCCTAGACGTATATTATCACTTACACTAAATTCATAACGTACATAATCTTGATGAACAACAGAAATATTTTCATATAAACTCTCCCTATTAATGTCCTTTATGTTGATATTATCAATTAAAATAGCTCCTTCCTTAATTTCATATAATCCTGTTAAACATTTTATTAATGTTGTCTTACCGGAACCGTTTGAACCAACAATAATAATATTTTCATTCGGCCTGATGTCTAAGTTTATGTTACTTAAACTTTTCTTATTTGCTCCTGCATAGGTGAAGGATACATTTTTAAATTGTATTCCCATTTTTTGAGGCACAGGGAACAGAGTATTCTTCCTTTCAATGTCAGCAGGTGTATCTAAAATAGTGAAAACATCCTCTAAAAATAAGGTGCGTTCTCGTAAAGAAGATATTAATAATGTTATCTGGTTTATTGAACCCTGTGAACGCTGTACGGCCTCTGTCACAGTAACAAAGTCACCGATTTTAACAGTTTTTTTTGTTATCATCCACAGTAAATAGATAGCCAAATAAACATAAACTGATGCCGTAAGAATATCTAATAGCAGCGTTCTTTTTTGTTGTGAAGATAATTGTTTAAGAATAGCTCTATTATTTTCTTTTAGACTAGTTCTCCAAAATTTAAATAAATAATTGTGAGATTGGTTTAATCTAATTTCTTTGTTAGATTGGCGGTTAGTAAATAAATTAAAAATATAGTTTTGTAGTCTTGCATTAGGAGTTTGGAATTTCATTAAAAAGTATTTTTGTTCTCCAAATTTAAATTGCATTAATAACATTGGTATTGCTGAAAGTATTGTAAGGAATGTGAATAGCCAATGAAACTGCAACAAAAATATTTGGACAGAGATTAGGATAATACTATTTTTAAGTATATCTAGAAGTTGGATCATTGGATTAAGGAATTGAGATCCTAGGTCGCCTTGGAATCTTTGAATTAAGTTATAGAATTCGTGATTTTCAAAGTTCTCATAGTTTATGTTAACTACTTGTTGTGTTAATCTCCCTTTAACATCCATTTCAATATTTTGTTGCATCCGGGTAAATAAATACAATTCTACCTTTTCTAGTAGTGACGTGGAAATTGTTAATATGAATTGTAAAATTAAATAGAACATGACTTCTTTAGTTGAATTATGGGTTGTACTCACAAGTGTTTGTAAGCCGTTTAAAATTCTTTGCGTTGTGAGTAGCAAAAGTAGCGGCGTAAAACTTTCGATTATTTGTATAATGATATACAGTGTCAACTCTAATTTACATACACATCCAACTAATTTTATAGATCTTGTTAAATAGGTATTAATCATTAGAAATCCCTCAATATATTGTATTTGATTTCAGAAATGTAATTTATTAACAGTATAATATCATTTTAAAATGAGATATGGAAGAGTAATAATTTAATTTTTTAGAATTATTAAAAAATATATTTTCCATAATATAACATTATGTTAAAATGTACGGTGGAAGGAGGATAGAGTACGAGAGTATAAATGCTAATTTAAAATGATACTATAGTAAAAGGGGATGTTTTGTTGTTATTAGTATTTCCATTTTCATTTGTAATTATTTTGTTATATGTAACGAATCGGACGCGCGTGCAGTTATTACAAACTTTAGTAGACCTATCAGAAAGGGAACAAGGATCCCAAATAAAAAGTGGACCGGGTCTAGTAGGGGAAGTAGCCCCAAACTTTAGCCTCCAATCTATTTCAGGGAAAATATTTACCTTAAGGGATCTATTAAAAAAGCCACTTATTCTGTTAATCGTTGATGTACATTGTCAGTACTGTTCACTAGATATTAAAGAATTTAGTGAAGAAGCTAGTTTGTATAAAGACGAATTCAATTATGTATTAATCGTCAATAATCCAATTAACCAAAAATTAAATATAGAACATTTTGAAGAATCACCCTTTCTAACGCTCTTAGGGTCTCCAGAGTTTATGAAAGATTATAACATTCAGTTGTTTCCTACATTTCTTTTGGTGAACATGCAGCAGCAAATTGCTGGACTACCAAGGTTCACTGCGGATTTAAGAGGTTACTACGGATAAATTTTTGAATTTTTAAAAAATAAACTATTTACAATATAAAGAAAATTTGGTATTTTTTTAAAAAAAGGGGGGTGTTAAAATGAGTGGTTTATTAGGAGCTATATTATGTGATTGTAGTGGTAGATATTATTGCAATCCTAATTCTAAGTGTACATCTTATATGGGTAATCATACTTATGATGTTTGGGATTGTAAGACTGGAACATCATGTGGGTCTACTGTGGTCTTTAGATGTTCATGTACAGTTGGTAAGCCGATTTAAGATGGTTCATTAAAATTAGTAGTTTATTGAAAAACAAAGGGATGTTAAACACATCTCTTTGTTTTTATTTTTATATAATAATATCGCTATATCAATTGCAATAGTTTACAAAACTAATAAATTGGGAGAATAAAGGTTTTCCTGTTAGAATTTTTTGATTAAAGGAGAGGATTAGATGGATATATTGAAGGCGGTTAAAAATAATATTGCTCAGATTATTGTTGGAAACGATGCTGCAATTGAACTAGTCATGATTGCTTTGGTAGCAAACGGGCATATCCTTTTAGAGGATGTTCCTGGAACAGGAAAAACATCATTGGCAAAAAGTTTAGCAAGAAGTATAGATGGTAAGTTCCAACGTTTACAATTCACATCTGATACATTACCAGGTGATGTCATTGGTCTCGAATACTTTGATATGAAAGAATCTGATTTTAAAACTCGAATGGGTCCTATTTTCGCAAATATCGCACTGGTAGATGAGATTAATCGTGCGGTACCTCGTACACAATCAGCCTTATTGGAAGTAATGGAGGAGCGTACTGTAACTATTTCTGGTCATACTTACAAATTGCCGAGCCCGTTTTTAGTATTAGCTACACAAAATCCTTTGGAATCATCTGGTACATTTCCACTCCCAGATGCACAATTGGATCGTTTTTTGTTAACTGTTCGACAAGGGTATCCCAATAGGGAAAATGAAAGAGAAATGCTACGTAGATTTCGTCTAGGGAATCCAATGGAGTCTTTACAAAGTGTTTTATCATGTGAAGAGATTCTAGATTTACAACAACAAGCTCAGAATATTTTAATCCATGAAGAAGTAGAAAACTATCTATTAGATATTGTTAAGGCTACCCGCGAACATAATTTGGTGGAAATTGGTGTTAGTCCACGAGGTTCTTTAGCTTTTATGCGTGCCGCTCAGTCACGAGCATTATTAAATGGACGTAGTTATTGTACACCAGAAGATTTTCGATTTCTTGCAAAACCAGTTTGCTCACATCGATTAACGTTAACGATTGAAGGAGAAATGAAAACAACTAAGACACAAGTTATACAAGAAATTTTAGAAACTGTATCAGCCCCAGTGGAGTCAGTATGATGGAGACTATCGTTATAAAACATCGTATAGCAGAGTTATCTAGTATTATAGTATTTATAATTATAACTGTTATGCTTTGGTTAATTTATCAAAATTTCGTTGTATTTCTTTTGTTGTTTTCTTATTTTTTATTAATTGGGTTTGCCCATTGGTATGTTAGTAAAATCTCTAAAGTAAAATGGAGAATTGTACAGTATCATGAGCGGCTTTTTATTGATGAAAAGGGACATTGTAAAATATATATTCAAAATGATATGAAAATGCCTATTCCCTTTCTCAATTTCTGCTTTCGTTCACAAAGAGGGATAGACTGGCATATAAAAGAAAACTGGGTAAAGCATGGGAATCTTTATAGTATTCCATTATCTCTTTCGAAAAATGAGGAGATTGTCATTGATTTGTATGCGCAAGCTAAGCAACGTGGTAAATGGAAATGGGATCATATAGAAATTATAATGAGTGATCCTTTTCGCCTCGTTACTTTACATTATACATACAAATATAAACAAGTGCCTTTATTTCATGTTTATCCAAGAATCGCGAAGGTAACTATCCCAGAAACGAAGCGATGGCAACAAGGGTACCGTACAGCAACGGTTTCGCCTTTATATAACGAAACAAAAATTATAGGTGTAAAACCATATGAAGGAGAAGCGTTTCGGTCTATTCATTGGGGAGCAACTGCAAGGACAGGCGTATTAAGTGCTAAAAAATACGAACCTTCGCAAGGGGACCGTTATGCGGTTTATCTCAATCTTGTTGGTAAGAATTCTTATACATGGCGTACAGATATAGAATGGTTAATTGAGGTAACGACTGGGGTGTGTAAGCAGTTACTTGTACAAGATTGCTCTTTTGAACTATGGGTAAATAGTGTACATAATAACGGTATTTTACAAATCCAGTCGGGAGGAAATCGCTCACAGTTATATAAAGTTTTACAATTGTTGTCTACAATTACGGAAAACGACCAGCCTGTGTCCTCAGAGGTATTTTATAAAACCGGTTTCCGAAAGCAAGAACCGGGTGCTATCCCACTTATAATTGGATATCCACCACAGCAGCAAACAAACTGGTTGCAGGTTGTAAAATAGAAAGGAGATAGTATGGACAAGTGGATGGTTGCTAGGTTTCGCTTAATTGTATTTTGTATTACTATAATTGTTGCCTTTTTTCTAACACAAGGAGCCCTATATTCACGTGAAATATTTCAGGAATGGATGATTAATAACACAAAATTTTATCTTATAGATGGTTTTGCAGAAACGTTGACCAGTGGAAAGAGTAAGGAAGACTTTTATGGTGAAGCGAGTAATAAATCAGATGACGAAAAGGGCGGGAAATTATGGATTGATGAACCTAGAGAAACAGAGGATGAAAGTTCACACATTCCGCTTGTAAAAGGAGAAATCACATCTAAGAATAATATAATAATTTACTTTTGTATTATAATATTATGTATTGTTGGGCTCATTTATAAGTCCAGAAGAAATAAAGAACAATTACTACAAGATAAGATAGATGAAAAAAAGCTTCCGTTCCAAATAGATCAATCTCCCATCGGAACGAAAAAAATAAATGCATTGCCTCATAATCCTATACGTGCTGAATTAGTGAAATGGGAACGGAATTTACCAGTATCTAAACAAAGACGTTCCTATGAAACGATTCAACAATGGTTAACACGTATCGGTTGTTCACATGAAATAGTAGAAGTGTACGAGAAAATTCGTTATGGGGATCTAGCCTTTACTCCAGATGAAAAACAATTTATACATGAATGGATACAAAAACATATATAAGCTGTAGAATGATATAATCGCATCAACTTAAGTCAGAAAAAAAGATGGGAACAGATCGTATGCCATCGTTTGGGGAGTACAACCTTTAGTGATACAGTTGATTCAACAGTAGCAGAGCTATTAAAAAGAGAAAGAGTCTACTCATCAGAGTAGGCTCTTTCGTTTATGTATTATGTCACAAGAAATCCCTTACTTTCTCCGGAATGTCCTTTTCAGAAATGTATGCAACAGAGTCTTTTGTTGAGGATAATCAAAAAACGTATATCGTAATATGAAAATTCATTTTAATACTAAAGGATACCTTACAACGATTCCTATAAATTGTTCTCAATAATTGAAAATAAAATCAATCCAGATTATTATATTGTTATTGTAAATTTATTTTATTGAAGGAGGATACATAAATGAAAAACTCAAAAGGCTCTATTGAGTCAGAGATAAGTAAAGCAATTACGCACTGGGAAAAGGACTACCTAGGACGCGGGTCTATATCCGTTAAGACAGATATATTACGGGATATGATTATCGTAAATTTACAAGGGGTTTTAACACCGGCTGAATATACTGTTTGCGAAACGAAAGACGGTATGCTAACGATAAAGAAAAATCGTTCGGAGCTAGTTGAATCTGGGATTGACGATTTAAAAGAGATCATACTAGAATTAACTGGAGAAGAAGTGAAAAGTTTTCATACGGATATAAGTTCGCGTACTGGTGAACGAGTAATGATTTTTAAATTGTTTCATAATCTTGAGGAGAAATTTTAAAAATTAAAACCACTGTAAGGGTAGTGGAAGATACACTAAAAATGCAGTGAGATAATTAAGAAATCTACAAGTTATGTACTTTATTTTATCTTATTAACATGGTAATGATTAGAAAATAAGAAAACTTGAAATTATTTATGTATAATAAATTTTGATTCGAAAAAAGAATAAATAAATTGACAAACTACTTAATATGGTTTATCTTATAATTGTTTTAAAAATTAATAGATGCTTATTTTAACTGTTTGCTATAATTAAGGCTTTAGCATTTTTTTAATATGTAATATTGACTAAATGAAAAAGTTTCTTAATTGAAAGATAGCGCATAACATAAATTGATATATGGATTGCATAATCTAGGAGATCAGAGATATACTGTTATTTTTAATAGGATTAATACATACATTATTATCCTCTATAAAATGGGAGCTCTTCAAAAAACTTTATTGAAGTTAGTTGAAGTGAAACCGACAATCTCCATAATTCAATGATGATATAAAATCATTGAATTATGGAAGTTGTCGGTTTTTTTTATGGAAAAAACGATGTACGAAAAAGAGTGAATAAAAATTGAAATTAAAAAAACTATCGTAATGAAAAGGAATTTTTATAGGTTATTTTCGTTTGGAAGGGAGTATTTTACATGTTAATTTCGCTAAGTTCATCAACACTGTTAACATTATTTTTTATCGCGCTTAGTGCTTCTTGGCTAAGTGGATTATTGTTTTTACATGCAAGGATGCCTTTACGTTTTGTTCATATCCATATTGGTATTGCTGCTTTGCCTTCATTGGTTTCTTTACTTGCACTTGTTAATAACAATGGAGATAGAGTTGTGGGGCCTTGGCATCTAGATACTTTAGCTTGGTTAATGGCTCTCTTCGTTCTTACAATTGGTTTAATCATTCAGCGATTTTCTGTACGTTATTTAATGGGAGACCGCTCATATCGAAAATACTTTGCACTTTTTACATTTACTACAGGTGTATCTTCAGTTGCATGGTTAAGTGACGATCTTCGCTTCATGATTATGTGTTGGGGCGCAACTCTTATAGGGTTGGTTCTACTCATCGGGCTAAATAAAGGGTGGAAGGTAGTTAGTGAAGCAACAAAAATCTCAGGCTATTTATTTACAATAAGTTGGATTGCCTTACTGTTAGCTATCATTTGGCTGTTTCAAATAACTGGACAGTGGCAGTTAACATTAGTTTTAACGAATGAAAATGTAGCCCAATTTGGAACATTGGAGAAAACAGGAATTAACTTATTGATTATAGTAGCTGTGATGATTCCAGCAGCACAATGGCCTTTTCAAAGATGGTTAATTGAATCAGCTGTTGCTCCAACTCCTGTTTCTGCTATTATGCATGCGGGTTTAGTAAATGCTGGCGGTATCATGTTAACTAGATTTTCGCCACTTTTTCATGATGATATTGCACAAATCATTTTACTAATTTTCTCTAGTATTTCTGTCTTAATAGGAACAGGAATTAGTTTAGTTCAAGTTGATTATAAACGTCAGCTAGTAGGATCCACTATTGCACAAATGGGATTTATGCTTATTCAATGTGCATTAGGCGCTTATTTAGCAGCTGTTATTCATTTAATTTTACACGGTTTATTTAAAGCCACACTGTTTTTACAAGCTGGTTCCTCAGTACAACGTGTTGAGGTAGTGAAGCAGTCTAATGAAAAGATGTCCAATTTATGGATGATAGTCGGGCGTGTTTTAGGGTTATTTATAGCAATTGTTTTCTGGTTTATAACTTCTGGAGAGGGGTATCAATTAGTTAGTGCGTTAATCTTAGGCTGGTCATTATACTTTTCATGGAAACAGCTTGTTGTTTTTGGAGAGGGAAGAATGGGACGAATTGCTGGCTTAATTGTTTTGATTGGATTTTCTCTTATTTACTTTACCGTTCATAATTCTCTTTATAAATGGTTGCACACTGACATGTATCAAAGTGTTCAACCTTCAGCTCCAGCCGTTATCTTTGTTATATGTATCTTACTATTTAGTAGTGTTATTTGTACTTTCGTTACTCGTAATCAATCTTCTACTTTATCCGCTGTACTTTATCTTTGGTCAGTTCGAGTAGGTGAGGCGAGACGAAAGTCAGTAGAAAGTCATCCAAGCTATCTGAAACATGATGTATCAAAGGGAGGTAATTCGTGATGAGCATACCGTCAATATTAAGGAAAGAGACTTTAAAAAAGAAAGATAAAAATATTGATCTACAAGAAAATAATATAAATGATTTAGTTGCATCTGCTAGCCGAGTGATTGCACCACTTTGGCCTATCTCTACATTTGCAGCTCATCACCCTTGGATGGGGCTGGAAAAGCAATCATTTGAACAAGTTGCAAATTGGTTAAAAGAAGCTCGTAATGTAGATATTTATCCTAGTGCTTCCATGATTCATTCGGCAAAGGCGAAAGGTGAGATTGAGGAATCATTTTTACAAATTGCCTTGTCTCGTTGGCTTGATTCACAATCTTTTCATATGCCGCGAGAGACAGCGGAGCGTTTTTGTCAAGAAGCTTTAAAGTTAGAAAGATTACCTTCTAGTTTATTATCATCGCCAGAATTAAATAAATTGGGAGAAGAAATAAATTATGTAAATACAGGGAGTATGAAAGACTCTTCTATGCAACCAATAAGCTCGCTTATAGAGAATCAAAATGGTGACAACCTATCGGATATTCTTAATTATCATATTATTAAATGGTGTAAATTATATCTTGATGACGCCGGGGCAAGTTGGGCGATGCCAAATCGAGAGAAAGGTTTTTATCGTGCGTGGCAACACCTTATTACATTTGATCCAGCGCTCAGTAAAACTGAACGTAAAGTTTTAAAAGATTGGCCAGAAGATGCCCTTATAGCTTTAACAAAAGCATTATCTGAATTAGGAATTTCTGAATCTAACATGCAAGCTTACCTTGAAGGGCACTTACTTTCTTTGCCTGGATGGGCAGGAATGATACGATGGCGCTCGCAACAATCAATTGAGGAACAGGAACTTCTCATAGAATATTTAGCAGTTCGACTTTCTATGGAGCTAGCCATTGTAAAACCGTATTTACCTTTAAAAAATCAAAAGGCTGAGAAAAAAGTTTCGATCGTCCCACTTATAGCTTCTTGGATCTATTGGGGGGATATTTCAATAGAGAAATGGTTACAAATGTCTGCAACTGAACAAAGTGAATTATTAGCATTTGCTTATCACTTTGATGAAAATACTCGCAAGAAACTTTGGCTAGAAGCTTGGGAACAGACGCATGCAGAGCAATTAAGGGAGAAGATTGCTTCTAAGCAACGTGCAACTCATGATAAAAAGCGTGTAGTAGCTCAATTAGCATTTTGTATTGATGTACGTTCAGAACCGTTTCGTCGTCACCTTGAAAAATTAGGTCCGTTCGAAACGTTTGGAATAGCTGGTTTCTTTGGGTTACCAATTGCGACTACTGAACTAGGTAGTAATGACAGCCATCCTTCTTTGCCAGTTATATTAAAACCGAAACATCAAATAAAAGAGCTCACAGATGAAAATGAATGTAAATCTTATGAACAACGTAAGATGGTAGGCAGTTCGGTACGTTATACATTTAAAACGATGAAACAGAACGTACTGACAAGTATGTTGCTACCAGAAGTAAGTGGTCCTTTACTTGGTTTACAAATGGTGACAAGGAGTTTTGTGCCAAGAAGAGTAGGTGGCTTCATTCGTAACCTTCGTAAAAATATGTTGCAAAAGCCTGATACAACTTTCTCGCTTAATCATGTTCATGATACAAACTGTGAGATACCGATCGGTTTTACGAAAGAAGAAAAAGTGAACTATGTGCGTCAAGCTTTAAAAATGGTGGGATTAACAGAAGGTTTCGCTCCTTTAGTTGTAATGTGCGGCCACAGTAGTCAAAGTACGAACAATCCTTATGCTGCAGCGCTTGAATGTGGTGCGTGTGGCGGAGCAGCGGGAGGATTTAATGCAAGAGTTTTCGCTACTTTATGTAATCTTCCAGAAGTGAGAGAGGCGTTGTCTGCTGAAGGTATTAAAATTCCCGATGACACCATTTTTGCAGCAGCTGAACATAAAACAACAGTGGATGAATTAGAGTGGATTTACGTTCCAGAACTTTCGGAAACTGCGCAAGAAGCATTTGATTGTATTGAGGCCATTATGCCAAATGTGAGCCAACATGCAAATAGAGAGCGTTTAATGCAATTACCTCATTTTAAAACGAAAATAAAAAATCCGAGTAAAGAGGCACACCGATTTGCAGAAGATTGGAGTGAAATACGTCCGGAATGGGGATTAGCACGTAATGCATCTTTTATTATCGGACAGCGTGAATTGACTCGGGATTGTGACTTAGAAGGTAGAGCTTTCCTTCATAATTATGATTGGAAACAGGATGAAAGTGGCGATATATTAGCTAACATCATAGCGGGACCGGGAACAGTAGCTCAGTGGATCAATCTACAATATTACGCTTCAACTGTAGCCCCTCATTATTATGGTAGTGGAAACAAAACAACACAAACCGTTACGGCAGGTCTTGGTGTTATGCAAGGAAATGCAAGTGACTTGTTGCCAGGCTTACCTTGGCAATCCGTTATGCAGTCGGATCGTGAGACGTATCATTCACCACTTCGTTTATTAATTGTAATTCAAGCGCCTACTAAATATATAGAACGTTTGCTAAATAATAATTTCACATTTCGAGAAAAAGTTCAAAATGGGTGGGTTAGACTTGCCAGTGTTGATCCAGAGGGACGTTGGAAAAATTGGTAACAATTATGTAATGAATACTCAACAATTGTTACTAGTTTAAAAGTTCCATAAATACAATCATGAAAAAGGAGTGCTATATATGAATGCAAAGAATAAAAAGGTTTTATTGTTAACAGACATGGAACACGGAATAGAGCCTATCATACAACAAGTAACTAACATTCAACGAGAAAATATGTTGACTATACACAGCTGCGATTCTGTAATTGTACATCCTTTTGGAGATATAATGAGGTCTATTATTATCGCTATTTATCAAGAAAATGTGAAAGAAATTTTTGTTGTCGGAATAGAGGATAAAAAAACAGATGTAGTTAATTTACAAATTCAACGTGATTCCATAAAAAATAACAAGGAACTAGATTATCTCTTTGAAAATTGCATGCCTGAATTTTCAAATGGTAGCCTTGAGGAATGGCTAAGTGGAAAAGAAAATGTTAGTGAAAATATTGAGAAGAGCATAGATATGATTCGTCATCATCCATTAGTACCTTCTGATGTTAAAGTTCATGGCTTCATGATTGATAAAACAGGTGGAAAAGAAACGGTGGTTAAAGTTTCTGCTAATAAAGTAGCTGAATGCATGAATTAATTTATAGTATAAATTAAAGACGTAAATGAAAACTTGAGCATAATAAAAATGCTCGAGTTTTTATGTTTATTAATGGTAATCTAAAATATAGAATATATACATCTTAGGGAGGACATATATGTGAAGAAGTGGATGAAAATTGTTCTGTACTCTTTACTAGGTATTCTAATTATGGGAAGTATTAGTTTTTTTGTTTGGTCTCAGTTTAGTTATAAACCAACGAAAGAGGCTATGTCGTTAGTGGATGATAAAAAAGATGAAGATCATATAGTTTTTGGAGAGAAAGATGCGAAAATAGGGGTTATTTTTTATCAAGGAGCTAAAGTAGAAGCAGAGGCTTATAGTTACTTAGGGGAAGCTCTTGCAAAAAGTGGACATTTTGTAGTAATGCCGAAGTTACCATTAAATTTAGCGATACTAGGAATCAATGAGGTAGACAGTGTCATTGAAAAGTATCCTGAAGTTCAAAAATGGTATGTTGCAGGGCATTCAATGGGTGGAGCTATGATTTCTAAGTATGCCTTTCAACATGAAGATAAGGTAGATGGGATTATTTTCTTAGGTTCTTATCCTGCAGAGGATTTCTCTATGAAATCGATTCCAATGTTATCTATTTATGGGGAAGTAGACGCTTTAGCAACTGTAGAAAAAATAGAAAACAATAAAAAGTTCATGTCAAAGAATACAACTATGCACATGATAAAAGGCGGAAACCATGCTCATTTTGGCATGTACGGTGAGCAAAAGGGTGATAATGCGAGCTTAATTACGCCAAAAGCACAACGAGATGAAACAGTGAAAGTAATGGAAGAATGGTTATTAAAACAATGATAGACGGGAGAGCCAACTCATACGAGTGGGCTCTTTTATTTAATTTCTATCTTTAATTTTCCTCTTATTTTCTCCGGAATATCCTTTTCAGAAATAGCCTTGTACGAGTAAACATACCTACCTTTTACATGAATTTTCAAGTAAGTTTTTCTTATAAAATCATTAGGAGTATTCGTTCCTACTGTATACTCTTCTTCATTTCCAGATTCATCAATGCCTTTTAACGAGTACATAGCTCTACCGTTCGTATGATAATCGGGAACACCATATCCTTCCGCAACGGCATATACATTTTTCTCTTCAGCAAGTGGATTTAATATGTCTAGATCCCCGCGTAACATGAAGGGGAGTAAGTATATAAGAAGGCCTATTCCTATTATGCAAAGTATAAATTTCTTCATGATTGTTTCTCCTTTTGTTCATTTACATGATTCAGTATAGAAAAAAATTCTTATAAATATAGAGGGGAATTCCTTAAGGTTTTCTTAATAAAGTTTAACCTTGTGAAAAAAGATTAACTTGAGTATTAAGCTTACGGAATGAATAGCCAAATAACCTGTTTTTTTATTTTGATTTAATTAACGAAAAAAGTATCTTGTACTCCTTTTGTAACTTTTTCTAAATCGAAATTTTCTATAAAATAAGGGGCTTGTCTTCCCAAGAAATCGTTATTTGTAACACTTTTATGAAAGCAAAGTTCCCATGACATTGCTTTGATATTCAAAAACATTAATAACCTATTGTGTGAAGTTTTTTGAAAATTTAGGTTTAACATCTTTAAAATAGGTGTATTACATATTACATAACAACTAAATAAGAAAATAAAAAATCTAAAGGAGGAAAAATACAATGCGTAAGAATGAAAGAAAACCGGTGGTTCATGAATATGATAATGAACAGGAAGTAGTTATGAAAGTAAAAGAGCTAGAATTGCAAGGGTTTCGCCACGATGACATTTATGTTTTAGCACATGAAAAACATATAACAAAAAGGATTGCGGATGATACAAACACAAATACGATTGGAGTAAAAGAACAAGGATTGGGAACAAGTATTATCAACTTTTTCTCCAAAAAAGGGGACGAACTTCGAAATCAAATGGAAGAAATGGGGTTGTCGAAGGAGGAAGCTAACTTATATGAAGAAAAACTAGATCAAGGGAAGATTTTACTCCTAGTAACAGCTGAAGTACCAATGGCGAATGATAGTCAGTCGAAAAACTATCATTCTCTGTAATAGATTGCAACATTTGATAAATACGTAAGGTAATTATTTTAGGTTGTAGCATGGAAGAAATTAAAAGTAGAGAAGGATGAGAAAGATGAAACATACAATATTTAAATATGCTGTGATTGGGATTACGACCGGAGTCATAGTCTCCCTATTAAAAAAAGAAAATCGGAAAGCTATACAAACAACAGGAAAAAACGTAAAAGACAAACTACAAGAAGGAAACATAAAGGAAACATTAGAGAAGGTAACTGAGACAAGTAAACAATTCTCTGTAACTGCAGCTAATGTTGCAAAGCAAGCATTACCACAACTGCTTACAGCCACACCAGTTGTTATTTCTACCATTAAAGATTTAACAGAAAACGAAAATAATAAAAAGAAAAAAGATGAAAAGGATTACGAAAAAAATGAAAATAGTAAGGAAATAGACGGGGAAAAAACGAAAAATGAAAAGAAATATGTGAAAGAAGGGAAAGAAGAGAGTGCTTAGATTTAATTCTAAAAAGAGAAAGTGAGGAAAAAAGTATGAAACCTTTGTATGCAATTGATGTAGGAATCGGCTTTACTAAGCGAGCATATCGACAGGATGAAGATTCTGAGGTGACGGTTAAGAGTGAAGTTTCCACACTAGCCCCTGTACCTAATCATGATGAAAGTGAAGATTTAACAAAGGTAAGTTTTATAGACTTAGACTTTGCATACTACATGGGAAATGAAGCGCATCAATCTGATGCTTCATTTCTTCCTCCATTTGAAGAAGAAATAGAAAATTATTATGAAAGCGAACAGTTTAAACAACAAATATTTGGTTGCATTGCAAAGGATTATAAAGAAAATGTCGTGTTACCTTTAGTTGTTACCGGGCTTCCTGTCACTTATTTTGGTAGTCAGCATGAGCAATTACAACGTGCACTAAAAAAAGAAACTTCCGTACAAATTGATGGCAAATTTATTCATATTACGGTGGAAAATGCTTTGATTCTTCAGCAACCGGTCGCTTTGCATGCTTATTTCTTAAAAGAGGGAATCATTCAGGAACGAGATCGTATCTTAATTATTGATGGTGGATTTCGTACATTAGAAATGACAGATATGAAACAGAATGTCATTTTAAATCATTATGAGACGGAACTAGGATGTAGCAAGCCTTTGAAAAATATTAAGAATATCCTGCAGAATCATGCGGGTGAAAGTAATCAATTGCATATTAACGACATGCCAAACATATTAGAAAAAGGATATGGAGGTCGAGAAGAAAATCCTCAGGCAAGTCAGGTTGATACTTTGATTCAAAAAGAGTTGGATACACACTTCCAAGACGTTATGTGTGTATTACAAGAACAATTTAAGTTAGACCAGTATGACACTATTATTTGGACAGGAGGAATAGTAGATCTCCACAAAAAACGAATTGAAAAAATGCAAGGTGAAATTTCTTCTTTCCGTATGGTAGACGCTTCGAAAGAGGCTGCACTTCATGGGTACTATATGATTGGAAGTCAAGTATTTGACGACATCACCAATCAATCTGTATATGAATCTAAATTATAATAACGACCGAAATGGAGTTCGTTGAATAGACGTGCCAAATTATGTAGCTTCTTTTCCACATATAAAAAATGCTTTATAAGAAAAGATAAAAAGTGCTTATATAGAGGAAATGTTTAAAATTGAGAATAAAAATAGCTAATATATAGGGGGTCTTCCTTTTAACAGAATAAGACCCCCTATGCCATTTATTTTGTAATTTAGTTGCTCTAAAAACTTTTCCTCCAAGACATGAATACCTACATACAAATTACATATTACGGATATGATTCAATCAAACATAAAACTATTCAGAAAGGAAGAATAATATGGAATGCATAAAAATGCCGAAATGGAGTTGGTATCATGTAAGAACTAGTGAACTTGAAAAACTTTCTTCTATAATCCCTCGTGATGTAACATCTTATTTCTCTCAATTTGTAAAGAAAATAAGTTCTCCTTGTGAGAATGGATTATATGTTTATACTTTATCACCAAGTCAAACTTGTGTATATGGTTCGTTTTTATATGATCAAGATAAAAAGGACGCCAAAATTCAAAAATTTCTTCATTATTTCGTAGCTCATGGAATACTCATAACGGTCCAGGAAAAAGAGGAAGAGGATTTTCAAAAATTAATACATAATTCCTCTTTTAGTGTGAAAAATTGTAATAGTTCCGCTGAAGGATTATGTGCTATCTTATCAATCTTTATATCTCACTACTTGCGAAAGGTTGACTATTTTGAAAACAATTTTAGAAATGTATTATGGGATTTTTATCATCATAATAACATAGCAGTTTTAGAAAGAATTTATCATATTCGTCATGAATTATTTATGAACACACATGTGTTTCGCTTAATACAAGAAGTGTTACAAGGCCTGAAAGAAGCTTGGTTAGAAAACTTAACAAACACCCTTTGTTATAAACAAACACACGTAAAATTAGAGCGTGGATTACAACTTGTTAAAGAGTACCAAGAAGAATTAGATACTATGATTCATTTACAAGAAGTTGTTTCTTCACATCGTGGGAATGAGATTATGAAAGCCCTTACTGTATTAACTGCTGTAAGTACGCCTTTGACGGCCTTAGGAGCATTGTGGGGGATGAATTTTAAATATATGCCTGAACTAGAATGGAAATATAGCTATTTAATCGCTCTCTTATTTATCGTTTTTACAACAGGTGGTATGTATTTGTATATAAGAGTAAAAGGATGGACAGGTGACTTATTACGAGTAAAGAAAAAGAAATCTTTTTTTAAATCTAATTAATCTTGTTTATAAAAAATATGATAGATATATGGTTAGTAATATTTATTAATTGGGGTAGTATCATTTCGACTTTACAATAGGGATAGCGCTGCTTTTAGCAAAACAGACTTCAGAGGCGATTTAGCCAAGATTAATATACCTACCCTTGTTATTCATGATGATTCAGATGCAACTGTACCATTTGAAGATAGTGGGAAATTAACATATGAAGCAATTTCTAGTTCTAAAGTAGCGTTAATAAAGGGTGGTCCACATGGGCTAAATGCAACGCATGCTAAAGAATTTAATGAAGCACTCCTATTATTTTTAAAGGACTGATTACAACTATATACTTGTTAATTGATACATTATAAATAATTTGCAATTCTATCATATTTTTTCTAATAAATGGAAATACCTAAAGGTGAATAATTTTGAGGAGGTTTTCAATTATGGAAGAAAACCAGGACATGAATTCTCTAGATGAACAAGACGTGAAACGTGAGACATTGACAACACGACAGGGGCACCCTGTGAAGGATAATCAAAACATCCGAACAATTGGGAATCGTGGTCCAGCAACACTTGAAAATTATCATTTCATCGAAAAAATTTCTCATTTTGATCGAGAAGAGGTTCCGGAACGTGTAGTACATGCGCGAGGAGCTGGAGCATTTGGGTATTTTGAAACGTATGGAAAAGTTGGAGATGAGCCGGTAGAAAAATATACTCGTGCGAAAGTATTTTCAGGGGCTGGTAAACAAACACCGTTAATGGTTCGTTTTTCTACAGTAGCTGGAGCCAAGGACTCACCAGAAACGGCAAGAGATCCACGAGGTTTCGCAGTGAAAATGTATACGGAAGATGGTAACTGGGATTTAGTAGGGAATAATTTAAAAATTTTCTTTATTCGTGATGCGATGAAGTTCCCAGATATGATTCATGCGTTTAAGGTTGATCCGGTTTCGAATGTGGCGAATCCTCAGAGAATGTTTGATTTTGTTTCTCGTACCCCGGAGGCAACGCATATGATTACATTTTTATTTTCTCCATGGGGTATTCCAGCAACATATCGCCATATGCAGGGATCTGGTGTAAACACTTATAAATGGGTAAATGAAAAAGGCGAAGCGGTATTGGTGAAATATCACTGGGAGCCGAAGCAGGGAATTCGAAATTTAACACAAGAAGATGCAAACAGTATTCAAGCAATGAATGTTAGTCATGCAACACAAGATTTATATGAAGCAATTGAGCGCAAAGATTATCCAGAGTGGGAGCTATTTGTACAAATTATGGAGGATGATTATCATCCAGAACTCGATTTTGATCCTCTTGATGATACGAAGCTTTGGCCAGAGGAGCAGTTCCCCTGGTTACCAGTAGGACGTATGGTTCTTGATCGTAATCCAGTTGATTACCATTCAGAGATTGAACAAGCTGCTTTTGGTACAGGAGTACTTGTTGATGGCATGGACTTCTCAGACGATAAAATGCTACAAGGTCGTACTTTCTCTTATTCAGATACGCAACGTTATCGCGTTGGTGCAAACTATCTGCAATTACCTGTAAATGCACCTAAAGCACCTGTTCGTACAAATCAACATCGTGGTCAAATGGATATGCGTAATCCGAAAGAGTCTGGAGAAAATCCGCATATTAACTATGAGCCATCTATGCTGGGTGGTTATAAAGATGCAAAACAAGAAAAGCACCATCCACACCAACCAACTTACAATGCGGCTGCTATGAGTGCACCAATCGATCGTCCTAATAATTATGGTCAAGCAGGTCACACGTATCGTAGTTTTGAGGAGTGGGAACGAAATGAGTTGGTTAAAAATCTATCTGAAGCACTTGCAGTATGTGACAAAAGAATTCAGAATGTGATGATTGAACACTTCACACAAGCTGATAAAGATTATGGCCGTCGTGTGAAAGAAGGTATTGAAAAGAAAATGAAAGAAGCTAAAACGGAAAACAAACTTCCAGGCCGCGAAGTAAGTAAATCAAAATATGGCCAAGGTTCATTAGCTGCAAACGAAGCAACAAAAGATGCAGTGAAGAAAAGCCATGAATCAGATCCTTATTAATTAGACGTAAGCATAATAGTATACTTAGAGGTGCCGTTAAAACGGTTAGGTAGCCTTTCATACGATTGCTAAAGTGATTTTGTTTAAAAATATGAGAGGTACTAAATATCATAAGATAGTTGATAAACAAGTAAAAATAAAGCTTTATAAAAGATGCTCTTGGATAAATCCAGGAGCATCTTTTTAAATGTGGAGTAGTGGGACACTGTAATCAATTTAAAGAATCGAAATCTTCCATAAGGAAATTTTTGCTCATTTTATATAAATTATATTTTGATAATAAGGGGTTAATTGATTTGTTTTAGTAGTCTTATATTTATGAGTTATTTGAAATTCTAGCGGTTTTGTATACATAGTTTTTTCAGCCTTAATTGATAGCACATATATATGACGGTTATTTTAACCAAAATTTTCATAGAAACACCTTTAAAAAGAACTAACGTTCGTATATAACAAGAACAAACGTTCTTTCATGAGGAGTGATAACCTTGTATGATTATTCTCTTTTACCGAACCGTATTATTCTTTGTGTAGATCTTCGTAGCTTTTATGCAAGTGTATCATGTATTAAAAAAGGGCTGGATCCACGATATACAAAATTGGTTGTCGTAGGAGATGTAAACCGCAGTGGATCAATCGTATTAGCAGCAACACCGCCACTGAAAGCGTTAGGAATTAAGAAAATGGCTAGGTTGTACGAAATACCGAAGCGGGCAGATATTATTATTGTGAATCCGATTATGCACACATACATGAAATGTTCAACTTACATAACAGGTTTAGCTTTACAGTATGTTGCACCGGAAGATTTCCATCAATATAGTATCGATGAGTTTTTTATGGACATGACCGCAAGTATTCATTTGTTTGCGAGTAATCCGTGCGAGTTTGCATTAAAGTTCAAGCAAGAAATATATGAACGTACACGGATCGAAAGTACGATTGGTATTGGGCCGAATTTACTATTGAGAGTTGCTTTGAGACTACCCAAAATCAATCTGTACATAAATAAAAAGCGCCTATTAGCAGTATTTAATTATTAATTATGGAGTGTACATTATATATGTACATTATTTAATGCTTCAGCAAAAGAATTCGATTCTGGATGAGCATAGATAATTAAAATATTCATTCTTTCATCGCATTCATTTCAATTTGTTTTTTATATTGGCGTATTGGCAAATAATCTATTAGCTAGTATGAGCAAAGCCCTGAAATATCCTTGCCCCATATTTTCATTTAGAAGGAAAATACTGTTAAAAAACTGGTTCGAGAGAAAATAGAAAGCTTTAGCTTTTTATTTTAAAGATTATTAATAAATCGATGAATACGTTTTGTTTCTTCTTGTAGTATTATTTTCTTCTCATACCTATGAAGTTTTCGTCTATTTTGCTGTAGGAGGTTAAACAGACGAAAGAGAATCATTGATAATTCCTTCTGTGTCTTTTGGTATGGATTGACACAGAAGGGAAAAATAGTATTTAATTATATACGTTTTTATATCTTCTTTATAAGAAGTAACTTTCCCATTTGAAACATAATAGAGGAACATCACCTTTTTTAACAATTCATCATAAGGTAGCTTCATCTGAAACATCTCTTCCTATAAAATAATTTATCTCCATACTGTGTTCTAGTTTTTCTTAATCATGTCTTTTCAAGGTGGTGGGCAAAAACAACAAAGTACAGACATCTGAAATTTTCTATCTAAATAAAATGTATCCCCTATTTTGGAGATACATTTTACTTAGATAGTTCTCTTACTATTAAAACAGATACAACAGGAGTAATAGGAGAAATTTATATATCCATTAAATTTTCTCTCTTTATATGTATGCAAGTATATGTGGATTGTTCTTTTAAATAATAGAACTGGTTTTATGCCTTTATCATAGACGTAGTTTTTAGGTAAACCTTGGTATAAATAAGCTATTAAATAAAATATTTAATAATCTATACGAATGACTTCGAATTCAATATTCATTTAATTAGGTAAGAGGATGTATATTCAATAATTGGGAAATAGGTGAAGGGAGTTTAAATAGATTCTTTAATATAGGTATTTTATTTAAACAATAAATTATTACAAGCATATAGTGAATATAGAAGGCATGAACATAATTTAAATTATATTATTAGTAATGTTTTTCTATTCTAAGAATCATGTAGGTTACGAAAAAATTATATAATTATAGTTTTGGAAATTCTTGGGATATAAAATTACTCAAAATCCAAACAGATAAGGAGGATATATGTGAAACATAATGATTGCTTTAACCATAATCATTGCAATCAATTTGCTTTTATACCAGATTGTTGCAATAATCCACAAACAGTCCCGATTACTAGTCAACAAATAAGCCAATTAATTTTTTTGCTAAACTCTTTAATAGCAGCTATTGCAGCATTTTTTGCAAATCCGAGTGATGCAAATCGATTAGTATTAATTAATTTATTTAATCAACTTTTAGTTTTAATCCAGTCCTTAGCTCCTTCCCCAGAAGGTAACTATTTAATCCAATTAATTCAAAGTATTTTATTGCTACTACAATCACCTATACCAAACTTAACTCAAATAGCTATATTACTACAGCAATTTTACAGTGCTCTTGCAACATTTTTCTTCACTTTAATTATTGATTCTTCACTATTACAACTCTTATTAAATTTAATAATTCAATTAATAAATGTAACTCCAATTCCTACAGGAGCAACAGGAGCAACAGGAGCAACAGGAGCAACAGGAGCAACAGGAGCAACAGGAGTAACAGGAGCAACAGGAGATCCAGGGCCAACGGGGCCAACAGGAGATCCAGGGCCAACGGGGCCAACAGGAGATCCAGGGCCAACGGGGCCAACAGGAGATCCAGGGCCAACGGGGCCAACAGGAGATCCA